>JAKBCC010000148.1 GCA_021808105.1 Planctomycetota bacterium | reverse complement strand
CTGGAAAACAATGGGAACCGGATTACGCCTCAATGGCACCCTTGATGCGTGCCGCACCGGTGGGAAGCTTTTTCTGGAGCCTGATGCTCAAGCCCGCATGGCTTCTGGCGCAGCGCCGCAAAGGCACGTTGAATGGTGTTTTCCATGAAGATGGCGCGGTTTGGAGCCTGCGCGATGCACGGGCGATCTCGGACAATGCGCATTTTCAGGCTGTGGAACGCCCAGCATGGCCCCGCTGGGCGCAGGCGATTCCACAATCACTGGGAATGCCCCTTCGGATTGGCCGTAATCCTTCCAGGTAATCAGCGGTTCCAGAAGCTTCCTTAGCCCGCGGCAGCCAATACCTGCGCCCGGAGTTTGTGCTGCAAATACCGCCCGGTGTGGCTTGTCGGGTGGCGTGCGACATCTTCGGGTGTGCCCGTGGCGACGACCTGGCCGCCGCCGCTACCGCCCTCCGGCCCCATGTCGATAAGCCAATCGGCGCATTTGATCACATCCAGATTATGTTCAATAATCACCACCGAGTTGCCGGCATCTGCAAGACGATTTAGCACATTAAGTAAGTTATGAATGTCCGCAAAATGCAGGCCGGTCGTGGGTTCATCCAGCACATACAGCGTATGGCCGGTCGCGGGTTTGGCCAATTCCGAGGCAAGTTTAACCCGCTGGGCTTCGCCGCCGGAAAGCGTGATGCTGGATTGCCCCAGTCTCACATAAGACAATCCGACATCATTAAGCGATTGGAGGAACGCGCGGATATGCGAAAAGCTGTCAAAAAACTGCAAGGCTTCTTCAATCCGCATTTCCAGCACGTCGGCAATGGATTTTCCGCGATATTTTATTTCCAGGGTTTCCCGGTTGTAACGCGTGCCGCGGCATTCTTCACAGGTTACAAACACATCCGCAAGGAAGTGCATTTCAATGCGTTTGGTGCCCTGCCCCTGACAGCTTTCACACCGTCCCCCTTTGACGTTAAAACTGAAGCGCCCGATCTGATAACCGCGCATGCGGGCTTCACGCGTTTTGGCATACAACTGTCGGATCAGATCAAACACACCGGTATATGTGGCGGGATTGCTGCGGGGCGTGCGGCCAATCGGTGATTGATCTATCTCAATAACTTTATCTATGTTCGCCACGCCCAGAATTTTTTTGTGCCGACCGGGATGCTCCTTGGAACCGTACAACTGCCGCTTGAGTCCCTTCAGCAGAATATGATTAACCAGCGATGACTTGCCCGATCCGGAAACACCGGTCACACACGTCATAACACCCAGCGGAAATGCCACATCAATACTGCGCAGATTATTTTCCGCAGCCCCGGTGATTTCCAGCACGCGCTTAAAATCAGGCTTGCGCCGCTGGGTTGGCACGGGAATCTGATATTCGCCGGAAAGATATTTCGCGGTAATGCTTTCGCGTGAGGCCATCACCTCCGGCACCGTGCCCTGGGCAATAATCCGCCCGCCGTGGGATCCGGCACCGGGACCGACATCAATAAGCCAGTCAGCGGCCCGAATGGTATCTTCATCATGCTCCACAACAATGGTGGTGTTGCCGATGTCGGTGAGGTGCCGCAGCGTTCGGATGAGGCGATCATTATCTCTCTGATGCAGACCAATGGTAGGTTCATCCAGCACATAACATACACCCACCAAACCGGAACCGACCTGCGTGGCCAGGCGGATGCGCTGGGCTTCACCACCGGAAAGCGAACCGGTTTGCCGGTCTAAGGTCAGGTACCCCAGACCTACATTATTCATAAATCCCAGGCGGGCGCGAATTTCTTTCAACATCGGAGCCGCGATAATCTCGTGCTCTCCGGAGAACTTCAGGGTGTCAAAGAGTTCGATGGCACCACCGATGGTCAAGGCGGTCATCTCCCGGATATTGTACTTTCCGATTCTTACCGCCAATGCCTGCGGCTTAAGACGATCACCGTGGCACTTTTCGCAGGCCTGTTCACTTAAATAATCATGGAGGCGGGCTTTGACAAATTCGCTATCCGTGTTTTCCCAACGGCGTTGCAGGTTAGGCAGCACACCCTCAAATTCGGCACCAAAAGCCTTTGCATCTTTGGCGGTGGTGCCGCGGAGGAGAATCTGCCGGATTTTGACCGGGATATCCTCGAAGGGGGTATCACCATCGACGCCGAAGGCTTCGCAGAACTTCCGCAGCAGGCGGTTGTAATAAATGTTCATCCGCTTGCCATTGCGGCTGAATGGCTCAATGGCACCATCAAGCAGGGCGGCGGTCTTATCGGGAACAATCAATTCTTCGTCAAATTCGAGAATCGTTCCCAGCCCGTCGCACTGGCTGCATGCACCATAGGGACTGTTAAAGGAAAACAGCCGCGGCGACAGTTCTTCCAGAGAACTTTCCGGATGATTGGGGCAGGCATAACGGGACGAAAAAGTGTGATCGACCCATTTTCCTGATTCTTCCCGTGCAATGACCACCAGGCCGTCGGAAAGTTTTAATGACAGTTCGATGGAATCCGCCAGACGGGTGCGTATTTCCGGTTTAATGGTCAGACGATCCACGACCGCTTCCACGGTATGCTTAATTTTTTTATCCAGAGCCGGAACCGATTTAATCTCCATAACCTGCCCATCAACCCGGGCCCGGACAAAGCCCTGCCGCGTCATGGCTTCCAGCGCTTCCACCTGCGCCCCTTTTTGTCCGCGCACGAGAGGAGAAATAACCATCAGCCGCTGATTTTCCGGCCATTGCATGAGATTTTGCACAATTTGGGAAGGAGATTGGGCGGCAATGGGTTCTGCGCAAATCCAACAGTGCGGCTTACCTGTGCGCGCGAAAAGGACGCGCATGTAATCATATATTTCCGTTGTTGTGGCCACGGTTGAACGGGGATTGCTGCCGCCGCCGCGTTGTTCAATGGCGATGGTTGGGGGTAAACCCTCAATTTCGTCGCAATCGGGCTTTTGCATCTGCTGTAAAAATTGCCGGGCGTACGCGGAAAGAGATTCCATGTATTTGCGCTGTCCCTCGGCGAAAATTGTATCAAACGCCAGGGAACTTTTGCCCGATCCGGAGAGACCGGTGATAACCACTAATTGATCGCGCGGTATTTCGAGACTGACATCTTTAAGATTGTGCTCGCGTGCACCGCGAATACGAATGCTTTTCATTTCCATGGGTTTCTCCGGCTTGCCAGAGCTGAATTTCGCTCCATAAGCAAGCCCGTCATTTTACCCAACCTGATGGCGGGTTTCCAAACAATTGTTCAATTGTAGCGCGGAAAATGGAACTGGTGCTTAAGTACCAGGCCCGGTTTATAGCGTTGGCTGGTTTTTTCATGGAATGCAAAATTTTTCTGGTAACGACGGACCAATGCGGGAATATTTTTGATTACCAGCATATTCTCCGCATTGAAATGGGCGGCGGCATAGCTGAAGTTGAAACTTCCCGTGATGATGATGCGATCATCAATGAGCATGACTTTGTTATGGGCAATCAGATAACGGTCATCAATATACGTAGGAATTCCGGCGGTGTAGACGGCATCGAGGCCGGGGCTGATGAGACGGCGGTAGGAATGCGTGCGATAATTTTTGCGCTCCACATTGGAACGGTCCAGAATAATTGTAACAGCGACTCCGCGTTCTCTGGCGTGTATCAGGGCCTTGATAATGGGCTTGCTGGTGAAGCTGTAGGCTTGAACTTCAACACTTTTTTTGGCGGAGTTAATCAGACGCACCAGTTCACGTGTGGCACCGCCCTCCGGAGAGAAAAATACATTTAGAGAACTGTTGGCTTGTGGATGACTGGCCGGTATCTTGTTACGCAAATGCCCCAGCCAGATGCCGGCCAGCAGGCACAGGGCCGAAAATATCAGCGTGCCGGGCTGAAACACAGTGCTTGATGCGGTGGACCTGCGAGCCATGAATAGCAGCCCCTTCAATGCCCTGCGTCGCAGGATCAGCAGTGCCCGCGGTCAGAACCGTGGTCCAGGCCCCCAAGGAATTAAATAGCCGACGGCTGCAAGGGCCGGTACCCCTGGGGAACTGGCCAACCGGCCCTACGAACCTGCGGCTGATTATTTTTTGCCTTTTGCCGCGGGCGCTGCGACAGCGGCTGCGGCCGGGGCCGCACCAGCTACCGCAGCGGTTGCGCCGGCAGCTTCCGCCTTCGGAGGCTTCTTGGCGGCGACAGCCTTGCGATGCGCGACCTTGGGCAGGTTGTACACGCTGGACTTAGCCTGACTCCATTTATCGTTATCTTCAAGCATGTCAATGCGCTCTGCTCTTTTGAGAACATTACGATGACGTTCCAACGTGCTTTTACCCTTAAGGCTTCGATCTAATGACATAACCGCACACTCCGTGCTAAGCGCCAACCGGTTTTCCGGCAATTACAAAGCTCCATAGCTTAACAGAAGAGGGCTGAAATACAAGCACTTAGTGATTAAACCGCCGCGCAAGAAAAAAGGCCGGGAATATAAACATCCCCGGCCTGTAGTGTGAATAGAAAAGGGAGTTTTCCCCTTATTTTCAATAATTGCGGCCAAACTGCCGTTTCTCGAATTCCTTCTGGATGATGATTCGCGGGCGAACCAGAATCAGCAGTACCAGATTGTCTTTGGTGGTGGAGCTGTTGGTGAACAGTCGATTAATAATTGGAATCTGGGAAAGCACGGGCACGCCGGCCTCAATGGTGGTTTCACCAGCCAGGCGTTCACCGCCCAGGAGGAGGGTTCCGCCGTCCGGCACTGAAACGGTCGTGGAAACTTCCGTAACCTGAGTCTGTGGCAACTGTACGAAACCGGGGAAGGCGGTGGCGGCAGCGCCAGTGGCGGTAGCCGGGTTCTGGCCAAGGATATTGAAGGTTTGAAGGCTTAACAACTGCGACAGCGATGGCTGAATGGTCATAATAACGTAGCGATCATCGGACGAAACCGTTGCCTGCACAGATAAGCTTAAACCCGTAGTCAGAGGAAGCACATTCAGGGTGGTTCCCACAGCACCATTACCACCAAGATTTCCTCCACTGGCGTTTTGCGTAAAGCTTTGGACGTAGTTTTGCACGTCTTCCACGACCATGGTTGCCCGCTGGCCGTTAAACAGCGTAAGACGGGGAGCTTCGAGCAGCGTATTGCGTTTGTTAATTTCGGTCGCATTTAGCAGTAGATTCAACTGATAGTTGGAAAGAATACCACCGCTTAAGCTTAGCGAAGGGGTGGTATATGCGCCACCGATGGAGTTCGTTACACCTGTGGTCTGAGGGCTGGCATACGTGGACGTATTATTCGTGATGGTGACCGGGCCGGCGATGGCCGCGTTGTTGGAACCGACACCAGCGACTGAGCCTATATTCGAACCGAACATATTCCCAAAGCCCAGACTCCAGGAGAAGCCGAAATCATTCAGGAAGCCGGTGGTTACGTAGAGGAAGCGAGCGTCAATCGAAATTTCAACGGATCGGGTTTCACGCAGTTGCTTTAACAATCCCGAAACTTTTTCCAGGTTGCCGGGGGTCTGCGTGATAACCAACTGCCCGTTGATTTCGCGAACGGATCCAACCGTTCCACCATTGTCAATCCACGAATTTCGGGCCACGGTATTTTCAATAAGCTGGGTGATCTCGGTAACCATTTGGGCGCGTGTTTTGCCGGCTTGTTGTTGTCCGCCCTGGCCCCCGCCGGTACCCGAGAAGAGATTGGAACTGCCGCTGCCACCACCACCGCCGCCCGAGCTTCCGCTGCTGACCTGCACGCCGCTGTTGCTGCTCTGATTTTGCAGGTTAAAGGTCGGTGCGGTGAAGTTGGGGGCCTGAACCAGCAGATCCTGAATGTCAAATACGCGGGTTGTCTTCTGCTGTGCCAACTGATCATTCGTGGAAATGGTCAGTACGCCGCCGCTGATGCTGTAACCCAACTGCGTTCCACCGCTCCCCTCGGCCTGTTGCAGGACCAGCGAGAGGACTTTATTAAACGGTACGCCGCGTAAGGTTAAGCTGATGGGGGTGTTTTTCTGTACACCGGCGTTGCTCAATGCATTCCAGTTGACAACAATATTGGCACCGGTCTGCTGCCGCAGTAGTCGGACCACGTCCGAGAAGGGCTGCTGATTGACCACAATGCGCGAGACATTACGCGCCAAAGCCAGGCGGGCTTCCTTGTCCGCAGGTGATTCGGAATTGTGCTGTTCCGCTTCCCGCATTCGGCTAAGTTCGGGCCAATCCTGCGGGTAAATTTCCAGATTGGGGTAGGGAATCATATATTCCTGTCCCTTGACCTCCTGCGCCTGTTCGGCTTGCGAACGCAGATGATGATAGTGATTCCAGGCATTGTATTGAATCTGATCAGAGACCATTTCCTGCATAAACAATGCGGTATTGTTCTGCGGATCAATCGCAATGACCTGATTGAGGGTATCCAGCGCCTGCTGGTACTGCATTTGTTTGAAGTACTCACGGGCCTGACCCATCAACTGGTTGATCTGCATCTGCCGGCGAACCGCCAACTGATGTTCAATTTCCATCTGGCTTTGTGTGACTTCCTTAGCACGATTCGCCTGAGCAACGGCCTGGGCTTGAGCTTCCTGCTGCTGGATTACGGCCAGCTGTTGATCAGCACGGGCCTTCATTTCTTTGTAATCACCGGCCGTCAGAATGCCACGAGCAGCCTCAATAGTGGCCAAGCCGTCGTTAACATGATCTACCGCCTGAGGATATTTACCGGCCTGCATTTCCCCGGCAGAAAGCTGAAGGTCATTATCAAAGAGCACATGGGCACGCTGCGCCTGGATGGCCTGATCGTAAATCTGCTGGGAAAGCAAGCCTGGCGACTGTCCTAAAGCCAGCTTTTGGGCATTGCGAAGGCCCATTGCGGCAGCTTCGTTTTTCGGATCAAGTGCCAGAGCATTGTTATATAAGGCGACAGCCTGTTGATAGTTGGCGTTACGCAAATCACCATCGGCGCGCACGACCAGTGCCGCAGCGCGTTCGCGTTCAATTTCCGCCAGGGAAGGTTTGGTTACCACTTGTGGCCGTGGAACCTGCATGGTGGGCGCAGGTGCTGTGGAGGCAGTCTGCGTGGTGGCCTTGGGAGCCGTCGTTGGGGACATGACCATCACTGGAACAGGACTTGGAGTTGGCGTTGGACCACCCACCGTTGCCGGTGCGGGCTGCGCCTTGGTTACCGCTGGAGCCGATTGCTGTTGCGGCTTTGCCGTGGCGGCCTGCTGGGTAGTTTCAGTTTTGGCCTGGGTTGCAGCGGCCTGCTGAGCGGCCATGGCGGCGGTGGCTTGCCGAGCTTGTTCGGCTTGGTGCTCCTGAGTGAGTTGCTGGGCCAGAAGTTGTTGCTGCGACATCTGCTGCTGGTGTGCAAGTGTTGCGGCGGCCAGTGCTGCCGCGGCAGCTTTTTGAGCCTCCATCTTTCTTTCCGCTATCTTTTGCTGTTCGGCCATGTGTGCGGCAGCGGCAGCTTTGGCCTGCTGGACTTTTTGTTCCTCCGCGAGTTTTTTAGCGGCGGCTTCCTGCGCCATCAGCTTCTGCTGGGCCGCTTTTTGCTGCTGAACAAGTTTTGCAGCGGCGGCAGCCTGCGCGACCTGCTGTTGATGTTGCTGCTGGGCCAGTTTTGCAGCGGCCGCAGCCCGGGCGAGTTGCTGTTGATGGGCAAGTTTCGCTGCGGCAGCTTCTTTCGCTGCCTGGCGATTTTTCATTGTCTGAGCGGCTTGTGTGGCGGCAGCTCGTTGCGCCTCCTGTTGATTTTGTTCCGCCAGCAACGTCTCTTTGGCTGCGGCAGCCTGTTGGGAAGCAGTTTGGACGGCGGCGGCTTTGGCCTGCTGGGCTGCTTCAAGCCGGCGTACCTGTTCCACGCGACGTTGAGCAATCATGTATTGATAATGCGGGATCAAATTGGCCTGGCCGCCGAGATCAACTCCGGACACTTGAATTTTGTTAAGGTCCGCTTCCGCCTGATCAAAGTTGCCGGCCTGATAGGCATGCGTCGCGTCTTGAAGCAGCGACTTCATCTGCGGAGCCACTTGCTGCTGCTTGGCTTGAGTTAACGCCAAGTTGTCGGCGGCTTCACTTTTGAGCTGGGGTGAAACATCCGGGCTTTTAATCAGATATTGGAAGAGTTTGGCCGCATGGGCGTAGTGGCCGTCCTGCAGGGACGCGGTGGCGTTGTGGTACACCGTCAGATCCATCGACATGCCGGCAATGCCTGCATCCGCCTTTTGCAGAAGCGAAGCCAGACGCGTTTGATCCGCAGCGCTGAGTTTGGACGGATCAATCGACAACAGCACCTGCTTGGCGGTCTGATACTCATGCTGACTGATCAGTTGCGTGCCGCGATCCAGAAGCGTCGTTGATGGCGACGCCTGGGCTTCCGCGCGGGCAATGGCAAAGGGCAGCAACGGAAGGCCCGCGCCCGCCAGTAAAGCTCCCGCGACGCCAATGGCAAGAATTTTTGATCGCTTCTGGGTATTCAAGGCTACTACTCCTACATCCGAACATTAACTGTGGAACCGGCCCATGATCATGCACCGGACCCGATCAGACTTCAAACTAAACAGCGTTCGGCACCAACCGTCCGCCAGGGTCTTGACCTCATAAAAACATCTACATGTTTTCCATGCCCTCTTATTTGTCAGGGCTTATCCTGCAACATCCCGCCGCTAAACCCCCGTATCCTAAAACCGATTTTGTCCGCTTGCAACTACAATTCAATTTTTATCTTCCGTAAGAAACTCCCCGCCAGGGATATAACCCTCTCACGGATTGATATTCTGCCCGGTTTGCGGTGGTGGCGGCGCCCCAATTTCGTTGCTCAAATTATTGAGCTTTTGCAATTGCGGATCATTGGAATCCCACTGTGAATTCCGCAGGTGCAATTTGTGATCCGGGCCGTCAAGAATTACATTAACGCTCTGGTCCACCGGTTGTTTTACGGCATCCACCAGCAAATAACCGGTCGAAAAGTTCACAAGTTTGGGTTTCAAGGTACCGTCACTGGTGATGACCGATATGGACTCGCTGTTGCCAATCGGCTCGCCTAAACGCACGGTCTGACTACCGTCAAGCCACTGGCCGCGAACCC
>JAKBCC010000025.1 GCA_021808105.1 Planctomycetota bacterium | reverse complement strand
CTCATTGAGGTGAGGCCGAAGCTTCGCGTACTTGTCATGCAAGGTCACCATATCCATGCAACCAGTATAGCATCCCAAGCTAATATGTAAATGTTATTTTTTAACGGCCCCTTAGGTGATGATCTGATAGCATCGCGCCATAGAGCACCGTGGTGATAACCCGGTGGTCGGTTCGCGGCACTGGACCAACCACCGGATTATCATCCGGTGCTCACGATTTCAGCGATGCCCGGAAAAATTGCCGCTTCCCTGGCCTCTGGTGCTCCGGAGCGCTGCATTGAATCAAGGCGGTCTCGCAGTCAGATCACGAATTTCCTGTTTGGATAGTACTTTGAATTGATCGGTTGCGGGGGCTGCACTATCTTTGGAAGCCTCGGTGCCAGGCCCATTGGATCGGGCTTTACGTTTGGCCTTTACCTTTCCGGTGCTGCCGCGTAACGTGTCCTGAAATTGTCGGCGGGCAATTAACAGGTGATGATAACTTTGGGCGAATCGGTGGGCTTCATCACGCGCAAATTGCAGGAGTTTCAGCGCCGCACTGGTGCGGGAAAGCTTGAACGGCATGGCGCGGCCCTGCATATAAATTTCTTCCTCGCGCTTGGCCAGGCTGATGACCATCGGCGGTTTAACATCCATCTGGGCAAAAGACCCCTGCGCGGCGTGAAGCTGCCCCAGACCGCCGTCGATGAGTATGACATCCGGATACAATTCATTGCCATGCCCCGCTTCCCGGTATCGCCGGGACACCACTTCGGCGATGCACCGAAAATCATCAATGCCTGTCACTGTTTTTATGCGGAAGCGCTTGTAGCCATTCTTAAAGGGGCGGCCATCCATGAAGCTCACCAGTGAACCAACGGTCGCTTCACCCTGAAAGTGGGCGATGTCAATGGCTTCAATGGACCGCACCGGTTCTTCCAGTTCCAGCACATCCTGCAATTGCCGAACGCCGGCCTGATGATCCTGAAAAAATAATTCCGGCTGCATGACTTTAGCACCCTTGCCGCGATGCGCCAGAGATCTTAACGCTTTAATCTGATCCCGTAATTGCGCCGCTTTCTCAAAATCCAGCACAGCGGACGCTGCCTCCATGTCCGCGGTCATCTGCTTTAACGCATCGCCCCGGCTGGAGTCCAGAAATTTCTTAAACCGTTCAATATCCTCAAGATATTCCTGTCGGCTGATTCTATCGGCGCAGGGGGCGGTGCATTGTTTAATGGCATAGAGCATGCACGGGCGAAAATGGCGGCGTTTATTATCCTCCGCGTAAATTTCCAGATGACACGTGCGGAACATAAAGGCCCGCTGCATGTAAATGACCGCCTGCTTGAGCGCATAGCTGCTGATAAAAGGGCCGTACAGTTTCGTGCCGCTGGCCTGCGGCTGACGTGTGACATAGACCCCGGGGAAATCCTCGCGCGTGGTAATTTCCAGATACGGATAGCTTTTGCCATCAGAGAGCCGGGCGTTAAATCGCGGATGCAGATCTTTAATGAGCCGACTCTCAATGAGCAGGGCTTCCACTTCTGAATCACACGTCAGGATGTCAAAATCCACGACATAATCCAGCAGGCGCTGTTTGACGGGGCCTAAATCTGTTGAGGCTATAAAATAGCTGCTGACGCGGTCGCGCAGGGATCGGGATTTACCAACATAAATCACAACGTCCCGCGTATCTTTAAGCAGATACACGCCGGGAATCTGCTCCAGGCTCCGGGCTTTGGTGTGCAAGCGGATCAAACGCGAGTCCGTTGGCTCCGTGGGCAACAGAAGCGTTACTTCGCCCACCGGCACTTCTTCGACAATCTGTTCTTCAAAATCTCCATCCGGTGGTGGTAATTCCGGCTCATTTGTTTCGGAAACTGGTAACATACATTGCTATTATAGGAGACCTTAAGTCGAAGTGTTATAAAATGGATCGCGAAAGGATCAAGCGCATGAGTTCAAAGCCGTCGATGGGATTTGAGGACCAGATTGTCTTTAAGGGCACACGTGTGGATATGGCCCTGCGCACGGTGACTTCAAGTTCCGGCAAACGCCTGGTGCGCGAAGTGGTCCTGCATCCTGGAGCTGTGATTATTCTGCCCGTGCTGCAGGACGGCAGTATTGTTATGATCCGCAATCTCCGGCATACCGTCGGCCAATGGCTCTGGGAATTAGCCGCCGGGACGCTGGAACCACCCGAACCGCCGGAGCTTTGTGCCGGCCGAGAACTTATTGAAGAGACGGGGTATCAGGCCGCTGATATTAAACCGTTTGGCTGGTTTTACACCTCGCCGGGGATTCTCACTGAGAAAATGTACGCCTTTATTGCCACGGGTTTAACCCCCGGCCCGCAGGCTCTGGAAGAAAATGAAACCATCACGGTTCAGGCCCTGGCGCCGGAGAAAATTCTCGGGATGATTGCCTCCAATGAGATCGTGGACGGAAAAACCATCGCCGTTCTGTTAAAATACCTGATAAGGAATCGTGCCGGGGTATGAAAGCCGGTGCGAATAGTGCAAATGGAAAGTGTGCCGCAAATATGAGTTGGCGTGACCGGGATTATAATCGTGGATTCGGCGGAGGCTGGGGCGGCGGTGGTGTTTTATCATTGCTCTCATGGTCGTTACCGCTGGGAACGTTTTTTGGCATTCGCATGCAGGCAAGCTTCTGGCTGGTATTGCTGGCGGCGTTGGACCTGCTTAACGTGTTGCGAACCAAGTCACTGGTGCTGGCGGTGCTGGCCATTACAGGAGTTCTTGCGGCGCTCTTGGTTCATGAATTCGGCCATAGGCTTACGGCACAACTTGTCGGCGGCCGGCATGATGACTTCCTGATGTGGCCGGCCGGTAACATGCTTCCGCCCACGCACCCGCCCGCAGCGTGGCCGATGTTTGCTGCGCAGGGCGGCGGCATTCTGGCCAATGCCCTTGTCGCCATGTTTGTCGGTTCCATTCTCACGATCAATTGGCATGTTACACCGGCGGCGCTTCCCGCGATATTCGGGCAACTGCAACCTGATCTTACCGCGATGTCTTTAATGCCCAATTTTCTGGTTGCCGCGCTGTATATGTTTTGCATGACCAATATTTTGCTGGTCGCCGTTAATCTGCTGCCGTTTTACTGGTTTGATGGAGGATATCTGCTGCAGGCGATTCTCTGGCCCATGACCGGGGCGTATAAATCTGTGGATTTCACCTGCATAACGGGCATGGTCGTCGCCATCCTCTTGTTTATGCTTTCTGCTTACGGCGAGAATTTGATGGGCATGGTGGTCTGCGCTATGCTGTTTTTTGACTCTCTGCAGCGGCGTCGCGCGTTGCAGGTGGATGGCTCGGGCACCATTGACCAGCTTATTTCATCCAGCGCCAATATCAGCGATTTGCCGGCTCCCAAACGCAAACGGCTTCTGCAACGCTGGCTGCACTGGATTGGCCGGCGTGACCATCGCGCCCGCAAAGAGCAGCAGATGGTGGACACAATTCTCGAAAAAGTCAGCGAGAAGGGAATGCACAGTTTAACCCGCAGGGAAAAACGCATTCTCCGCCGCGCTACCCAACGCCAGCGCGAGGCCGATCTGATTTCCCAACGGTAGGCTATGCGATGAATCCTGTTTCAAGCTTTCATGCCCTGTAGGCTGAACGTCGAAACCGAGACCTTCGCGCAGATTCAAAGGATGGGTACCTTTTCAGACATGACGGATCAAGTTTCATATTTTGATATTATCATTGTCGGCGGCGGCCACGCCGGAGCCGAGGCCGCCTGGGCCGCATCCCGCCTGCTTGGTGATCGCGGCAGCGTAGCGATGATCACCATGGATCCCGCCGCCATTGGCCGCATGAGCTGCAATCCCGCCATCGGCGGATTAGCCAAGGGGCAGATGGTGCGGGAAATCGACGCCCTTGGCGGGCTGATGGCCCACGCCATTGATGCCGCCGGTATTCAGTTTCGTCTGCTTAACCGCTCCAAAGGGCCGGCGGTGCAGTCGCCGCGCGCCCAGGCTGACAAATATCGATACGCTCAGGCGGTGCAGCGACTTTTAACTGAAAATTGCCCCAACCTTAAAATTATCTCGGATATCGCGGAGGATATTCTCGTTGATCCGCTGGCCCATCAGGACATGCCGCAATGGCGCACGACCGGCATTGCCTTGAAGTCGGGCAGAAAATTAAGTTGCCGCTGCGCCATTCTTACCACCGGTACATTTTTGCGGGGGCTGATGCACACCGGTGAAACAAAAACCGAAGGCGGCCGCATCGGCGAGCAGGCGGCCGCAGGTTTATCGGGTGCGTTGGTAAAACTGGGCTTTGAATTGCAACGCCTGAAAACCGGCACGCCTCCGCGCGTGGCGCGGGAAAGCGTGGATTTTTCTTCCCTTGAACCGCAGCACGGCGATATTCCGCCCACTCCATTCAGTGATTTATCCGGCTCTGCGGCCGCACCGTTAGGGCCGCAATTCCCCGGCCTGCCGCAGGTGCCCTGTTACATCACGTACACCAATCCGGCGGTGCATGACTTGATCCGCGCCAACCTCCACCGCGCACCTATGTACAGCGGGCAGATTCAAAGCCGTGGCCCGCGCTACTGCCCCAGCATTGAGGACAAAGTGGTTCGCTTTGCGGATAAAACCCAGCACCAGATTTTTCTGGAACCAGAAAGCCTGGATACCAATGAAATTTACTGCAACGGCATATCCACCTCTTTGCCGGTGGATATCCAAGAGCAGCTTGTTCACAGCGTTGCGGGACTGGAAAAAGCGGTAATTCTGCGTCATGGCTATGCGGTGGAATATGATTTTTCCCCCACGCATCAAGTGGGGGCCACGCTGGAAACGCATCGCGCGGACGGCTTGTTTTTCGCCGGGCAACTCAATGGCACCAGCGGTTATGAGGAGGCGGCGGGACAGGGGCTGATTGCGGGAATCAATGCGGCGTTAAAAATTCGCGGGGATAAACCCTTTATCCTTCGCCGCGACCAGGCGTACATCGGCGTGATGATTGACGATTTGATCACCAAAACTCCCACCGAGCCATACCGCATGTTCACCAGCCGCGCGGAATATCGCCTGACCTTGCGCAGCGACAACACCGATCAACGCCTCACGCCCGCGGGGGCGCAGATCGGCTTGGCTGAACCGGCTCGCATCCAGAGACTGGAAACAAAATTAGCAGCCATGCACCGGCTCACGGATGAACTCAAAGCCTGCCGCGTGCCCGGCGGCGGCACGGCCCTGGATTTGTTGCGCCGCCCGGATATGGAATTGGTGACTCTTCCCGCCCTGCTTGGCTCTGATGGACCGAAATTGGCCGCCCTGTTGGCCGATCCGTCTCAGCATGTCCTGCTGGAACAGATTCAAATAGAAACGCGATACGCCGGCTATATCCTGCGGGAGAAACATGCGGCTCAGCGCATGGTGGAATTGGAGGATAAACTCATTTCGCCGAAATTAAATTTTCAGGCAATCGCTGAACTTCGCACCGAAGCCCGGCAGGCCCTGGAAAAATTCCGCCCTCGCACCGTCGGCCAGGCCTCCCGCCTTGAAGGCATAACCCCCGCTGATCTGATGGTGTTGTCCCTGCATCTCTCCGGTCGCCCCAGCCGCTCCCATACTTCCACATGACAAAACCCAGAAAAAGGTACCTGACACCTTTTCCGGAAAAGGTGTCAGGTACCTTTTTCATGGGCAAGCTGCCCGGGAGTCTGTCCGAGTAATGGCCGGCTTAGCGGAGCGGGATTCTTTGCGAAATCCGGGTGGCTGTTCGACTAGGGTAGGCCGTTGCTTTATGATACGTTTTATGAGCCGAACGTCACCGATTATTAAGTTTCGCCCCGCACTTGGCGCTATTTTAGCCTGTGGCCTGGCCCTGCTGGGGGGGTGTATGGTCATAAAAAAGGGGCCGGTGTATGTGCCGCTGCATCACCCGAATTATGCCATTCCAAAATTACCGCAGCCCAAACCGAAAAAATCAACCCGCGCCAATGCACCGCGTGCAGCGCTAATTCAGGTTATAGAGGTCAATCTTCCGATCGGAAAATTCAGCCACAATCCCAAGGTCTGGAAACTCCTGGCTAAAGCCCCGATTGGTCAGCAAGCGGCAGCGCTACTGAAAGCCAACGGATTTAAAACCGGCCTTGGTTCGTTCAAAGTCTGGCCCGCCATTCGTAAACTTATTAACGGCCCGGGCGTAACATCCGAGGCGGTCTATTGCCAGATCGCCAATATTGCCCCGGCGGTGCTAAGCGTGCATTCCAACATCTACAGCCAGATGCTCACGTACCACACCACCGCCGAACCGCTGGTCGTTCGCACATTCCGAAACTGCCAGGATCAATTTTTAATTGCCGCTAATATCGCGACCAAATATGGATTAACAGTTATCAGTCTGGAACCCGCAGTCAACCTCGGTGTAAATCCAGCGCCCGCCGGCGGTGGTTTAGGCGTTACTCAAAGCGGTCCCGGACCCGTGCGGCATGTATTTTCCGGCTTGCAGTTTTCGTTTCTGCTTCCACCCAAACGGTTTATCGTTCTGGCTCCTGCGGATATCGGCGTGCTGAATACATCCCTGGGCACTTCTTTTCTGACACAACAGCACCACGTGCCACGGCGTGAAACGGTCTTATTGCTTGTGCCGCTGGGTGCCCAATAAATCGCCGCGCAAATGCGCACTTATTCATTGGGGCCGAGGCCGGAAATTCACCGCCGCAATTCCGTCCGCGCGTCTATGGTTCATCGGTTCTCATTTGCGCGATCCCATGTGATCAATCAGGGCGCATAGTTGTGATATAGCTTCGAACGCCGGCCTCCAGTGTTTGCGGCGCAAAGCCCGGAAAATCGCGCTTTACCGCCACAAGATCACATACACTGTCCTCCCCGGCCATGATGACTTGATCATGATTAAACGGCAATCCCGGTAATGGAAAGGCGGACAACGCTTTGGCCGGCCAGAAGGGTATTCCCAGAATCGCACGCCGCGGCTTGGGTAAAACGGTATTAAAAACTTCCAGCATGACGGGCCACGTGAATTGATCTGGACCTCCGACTTCATACGTCCGCTTTTCCGTGTCTGGTAATTCCAAGGCTCGCACGAGCACATCGGCGAGGTCCTCGACAAAAATGGGTTGCACGCGCGCTACCGCCCGCTGCCCCAGCGGGCCGCCGCCAAAATATGGCATAAATAAAAAGGGTGGTGCCTTGCCGCGATGCCATTGCACCACCATTTTTGTAAATTCCCCATCGGGCCCATGAATCAGCCCCGGCCGAAAAATAGTCCAGTTCAGATTTGCCGCCCGCACCATCTGTTCCGCCCGCCATTTGGTCTGGTGATACTGCGCCGCCGCATGTTCCCGCGTGCCGGACGCGGACATGTGAATATACCGCCGGACTCCGGCACCGGAGGCTGCTTTCAGCACAATTTCGGTGGCCTGCACATGGGCCTGCTCAAAGCTTTGGAAGCGCGTTTCACGAATAATTCCCACGAGGTGAATCACCGCTGTGCAGCCCTGCATCGCCGATTCCACGCCTTGCCCATCCACGACATTGCCCGTGCAAAATTCCACCAATGGATGATCCGTTTGGCCCGCTGGCAGTTTTCTGGCCAGAATGCGGGCCTTATATCCTGCTTGCATCAGCCGCCGGACGGTGCTTTGCCCCACAAATCCCGTGCCGCCGGTCACCAGCACAACTCCCTTTTTATCGGATTGCATCATATATACGGATCCTTCACAAACCTGGCGGCCTTCCGGTTTTGCCGAAGTTATTGTAGCCGCGCTTTTGCATGCCGGCTCCGCATTGTTTCCCATCGCCGGTCCGACGCTTATACTGATGGTTGCATGCTGGATTTTTTACACACACTGCTGAACCGGTTGACCGCCTATCCCTGGTGGGTTGTCACGCTGGAACTGGCCCTGATTGGCGTGGTGGTGTACTGGGTGTTGGAGTTTTTGCGCGGCACCCGTGGCGCGCGACTCATCAAGGGCGTGGCGCTTTTTTTAATTATCGCCTACACCATTATTAAACTTGGCGGCAACAAGCTGCCGCAGGTGGAATTTCTTTTCAGCCGCCTCCTGGTCTTTACCAGTTTTGCCATCGTCGTGGTATTTCAGCCTGAATTACGCCGCGCGTTAATTCGTCTCGGGGAAACGCGATTTTTCCGCCCCGGTAGTTCCGCCTCCCGGCGCTTAATTGACTGTCTGTGCCAAACTGCCGAATATTGCTCCCGCAATCGTATTGGAGCCTTAATTGCCGTGGAACGGGAAGTGGGCCTGGGTGCTTTGCTGGAGCAGGGAACCATGCTTAACGCGGATGCCACACCTGAATTATTAAACACTATTTTCTGGCCCGGTTCCATGCTTCACGATATGGGCGTGGTAATCCGCGATGGTCGCATTGCCGCGGCGGGGGTGCAGTTTCCCCTGGCGGAAGGTATTGAAGTCAGCCCGGACATGGGGGCGCGGCATCGGGCGGCTCTGGGCTTGTCGCAGGAAAGTGATGCCATCATTATTGTTGTCAGTGAGGAGACCGGTATTATCAGCATTGCTATGCGAGGTGAGTTTGTCCGGGAACTCACCAGTGAACAGTTGCGCGAAAGCCTCACCCATGCTTTACAGAAACCCGATCATTCTGTGCCGCACCGTTCGGCCGCGTAAGGGATGGCAGCCCCGCAGGAGATAATGCCGGGTGTCTCGGTTAAATAAGTTTCGGCCCGGTGGGCCGGGAAGAATAACGATTATGGCTCAACAACGTGTGATCTGGGAACGCCTGAAAGTTGTGCCGCTGACGCTGCTGCTGACACTGCTTTTGTGGATGTACGCCGACGCCCATCTTACGGCCATTGAAAACAACTTGCCTTTTCAGATCAGCGTGGTCGTGCCGCCCAGTGACGCCAATGATATTGTCCAGATTGTCAGCCCCGCCAATGCGGAATTTCACGTTAATATCCAGGGGCCGCGCGATCAGGTGCAGCAGATTCGCGATCAGGCGGATGGCCGCGCTATTTTTACCCGTGATGACCGCAACAATCTCGCGTACGTGGTGCGGCGGCTAAGCACGTTAACCATCGGCTCCAAAAACTATATCAGCTCTGTGCGGGTGCTCAATGATTTACCCTATTTCCGCCAGCGTCATGTAAGGGTCATCTCCGCCACGCCCGCCCGCATTCAACTTGCGGTCGATCAGATGGTGTCGATTTCCCGGCCCATTTCCTTCACCGCATTGCACCATGTTGCCGCCCGCATTATTCCAGCTGTGGCGCAGATACAATTACCCAAGAGTCTGCTGACCAGCATTGGAGGGCAGGATCAAGTGCGGGTGGTAGCGCAACCTTTGTCGGATTTGACCACGTTGCCGCCGCGCACGCGGCAAACGGTGCAGGCACAATTGGTGGTGCGTTATCCCGGAGCAGTCAATGCTCAGGTGAATGTCACACCCGTCACGGCGCTGGTGAGTTTCACCGTACCGGCTGAGCCGGCCCACAAGTTAAAGCTCGGGATCGTACCAGTTTGGATTCGCGGTTCTTCGTGGCTGGTCAATCGCTACAACATCTCCATTCGACCGGAAACGGTGCAAGTGATCGTGGCCGGCTCCCGCCCCGCATTGCAACGCCTGGGGCGAAAAATGCTGGCAGGAGATTTAGCCCCTGTGCGGCAGCGCGTGGTGGCTTTTTTAAATATCACCCCCTCCATCACCGTCACCGCGGGCTGGGTAGCGCATCACATTCGATACGCGCTGCCGGCGGGAATTACGCTGGTAAAGGCACCGAGAACCATTTTGTGTAAAATTTCCTACCGTCCCTCCGCCGCCGCGCGTGCGTTAGCTCCGACAGCGCCGCCATCATCCACCGCGAATGTCGGACAGTAAGCGACACGTTACGGTACTAAAATAATGTCGTAACGGGATGCAGGTTCTTCCATGCCTGAATAGACTAACATCGGCGGGTTTCCCAAGGTCCAGATATTATCATGCTGCGGGCCGACATCCGGCGTGTGCCTCCAGAAAACACTGCCATCATCATAAAGAACATTCTGCCCCCGGCTGGCATGATTCCATGAATTCATATTGACCTGTCCCGCGCCTCCGCCATAAAACAATGGATTCCGATCCGCCATGATGGCGATGTGTCCGCCTTGTCCCCAATGATGATGATAGGCGGACAACTCATCGATATAGCTATATCCAACGTTAGACCATGCCGGATGCGTGCTGCTGCGCGTTACTTTCAGCCCGGCCACCGCCGGGCAGATCATCCGTGTCCAGGCGGTATAGCGTGTCCGCGCATTAAGCATGGGGGCAAGATTGGCCAAATTGCCATGCGCATTGGCCGCACGGTGCGCCAGGGGGGTCATACTGCGCGGCAGCCAGTCATGATCGGCGGGTACAGCAATACGTGGCAGCAGGCCGCCGTCAGTCGCTGCATATTGTCCAAACGCGGTTCCCAGCATCGCCAGGTTGTCCGCACAGTCCGTTTGTACCGCCAGGGTGCGGGCTTTATTGAGTTGGAAAAGTGTAACCGTCAGCAGCAATGCGGCTGCGATCAGCATGACCGCGATGTCCGCTTTGCGGGGGTCCCACGTACGGGCTTTGAGCCGGGTGTTCGTGAGCATGGATTTACCGGCATGGGGTGTTATGCGCAGCACTGGTGCAGCGCCGGCTGCGGCCACGGTCCGACGGGTTAAATCCAGCGGTGGTTCCACCGGCGGCAATTGGGCCAGGGCGTGAATAATTTCCAGGAGTCGCGGCGGGCAGACGGTTGGGTCGTGCGCGCCCGTAGGCGCATGCCCATCCGTGCCGTGCTCCAGCAGCGCATCCATATACGCCGCTTCATGCTCCGCCAGCGGTTGAACAGGTTTTTCCGGGTGGTCATTCATGGGGTTTATCCTAGCTCACCTGCGTAATTACATCATCTCCCGGCAGCTCCGCAGCCGGATCATCCACGCTTATTGACGACGTTCGTTTCCTTCACCGACGCGCAGCTTCCACGCCTCACCGAACATGGCCAGCGCCGAATGGAGCCGACTTTTAACCGTTCCCAGAGGAATGCCCAGCATCTCGGCAATTTCTTTATAGGCAAAGCGGTTGTAATAACTTAACAACAAAACCTCCCGATAAATTGTGGGCATCCGGGCGATGATTTGCCGCACCGCATCGGCATCTTCCATATCTATTAACCGCTCTGGAGCGGACAGCGTATCAGACTCCATGAATTCAATAAACGTTCCCTGATCCCCATCCGCCCCCGCGATATTATCCAGAGACTGTGTATTGCGACGCATGGATGCCCGCAGATAATCCCGTGCTTTATTGGCTGCAATGGTAAACAGCCATGGCCGAAATCGCCGTTCCAGGTCAAAAGTCGGGGCGCTACGGTATACCTGTATAAATGTCTCCTGAAATAAATCCTCCGCTAAGGCCGCCTCATTGATAAATCGTTGAAGAAAGCTAAATAGCTCTCTGCGATAGCGTTCCACCAATTCAGCGAATGCGGCCTGATTACCGGCCACAAACTCCGCAATAAGATCTTCATCCGTGGCCATTCGGGCCTTCCTTTATTACGCGGAATATCGTTTTTTTGTTCGATCCGCCTTAGCTATTGTAAACGTTGGCTCCGGGAGAATTCATTTTCACAGCGATTTACCCACGGCAGAATTTTTTATTTAACGCAAAAACGAAAATTATCAGTTACTTCTGGATTCGCCCGGACGAATCGCCTAATGTTAGTGCGTATGAATAGCTCGCCGCAATATTATCCGCTTCGCATTTTTTATGATGGTCAATGTCCGGTCTGTAACCGCGAAATTCAACGCCATCTCCGGAACGATCGTCTTGGGCACCTTCAGGCCATCAACATCGCCGCGCCGGATTTCAATGCTACAGCCTATGGCCTGGATGCTCAACATGTCCATGATGTCATGCACGTATTGACCTCCGACGGGCAGATCTTTACCGCAGTTGACGCATTTATTTGTATTTGGCGTGCGCTGCCCCAGCGGATGGATCGTTTGATATTGATCAATCTGTTGCGCGTGCCCCCGGTGCGAAGGCTCGCAAACATCGCCTACCGCGCATTTGCCAAAAACCGCGTACGCCTCTTCGGCGGATGTAATTCTGCCCGCTGCCGCCCGCTTCCATGAGGCGGATCGGCATTGCGTCGCAAAGCCAACATAATTAGGCGGCGTTTGGTAAATGGTAATTAGTGGCATTTTCGTGGTAAATAATTTGGGTGGGAGGCTACAAGAAAAAATAAATATTTGCATTTTGCGCTTGCCTTTTTTTGAGGGGGGGGGGTATCATTTATCCCGTCCGTGATCTGGCGGCGGTGTTCTTCGCCGCAGTATCGCGATTCGTGGTGGTAGTTTTTCAATTTGGTTGGTGCTGGTTGCAGATGTGGCCGGTTTTCCTGTTTTGTGTCATGGCCTTCATTGGACGCGCACATGCGGAATCAAAAGCACACATGGATTATAAGCCTTACGGCTGCGGCCATTGCCGTTGCGCTGGTGGCTGGAGTGCTTTACTTTTGCTCCCAGCGCAAAGGAGCGGTTGCACCGCCTAAATCAACGTCTGCCGCCAACGCCCACGCCGCAAGTAATCCAATCAACCGTGGTGTGGCATTTTCCGCCAGATCATCCAGCAAATATGCCAAGGCTCGCTCCCACTTATCCCCTCACACGGCAGGAAAAATATCAGCAATTCCCGCCACAATTCCGCAATCAGCGTTGGCCAAAGTAAAGCTGCCGCGCGGCATCGCATTCGCCCAAATCCCCTGGCTTAACGACCCGGCGAATCCGTTGCCGGAATATGTCGCGCTCGCCCAGCCCTGGTATGAACCGGCCCTTGAGCAGCGGCGGCACCGCTGGCAGATGGCCAATGGTGGTACCCCAAAAGATCTAAAATCCATCGAGGTACTTACCAATTTCAGCAACAGCGTGCCGATCAGCACAGAGGAAATCTCCCCCACGCATTATGCCCTGACCTTCACCGGCTCGCAGATTCGTATGTACGGCGGCAAATGTCTTTTCTGGTTTCTTTTCAAGGTGCGGGGCGTCCGTGGAAAAACCATTCGCTTTGATTTAACCAACGTCAACATCAAGTTCTGGCAGACGCTTAATCCGGTTTACAGCTACTGCCGCCGCATCAGCGGCTTACGGGCCATGGAATCAGCGCCGCCGTCAGATCCCAGAACTACACAGGCGTTTAACGGCGCGGTGCTTCCGAATACCGGCGGCCAGAGATGGCACTTTATCGCCAACACCTGGCGCAGCGGTAACGAACTCTGTTTTGTGCAAAAGTTCAAGCATGATAAGGCATATATTGCGATGCGCTACCCGTATACGCCTGCGTACAACGAGGATTTTCTTGCCAGTCTGAAAGGCAACCGTTACTGCAGAGTAGTCACCATTGGCAAATCGCTACATGGCCGACCGCTGCAAGTGGTGGAAATTCCGAGGCCAGTTGCCGGGAAACAGGGCCGGCCCGGAATACTCGTTTACGCCCGCGAAAACGGCGACGAAATTGATGGCTCCTGGCCGGCGCAGGGAGCCATACAATTCCTGGTATCGGATTCACCCACTGCGCAGCGGCTGCGCGAAAATTTTCAGTTCCAGATTATCCCGATCCTCGACCCCGACGGTGCGGCCTTATGCATTCACCATAATGCGGCGCAGTCATTCACCGGACCGCCGACGATGGAATCATCGGAATATGCCGATTACTTCCAGAAATGGATCGACAGCGGCCACCGCATTGATCTGGCAATCAACCTGCATTGTCTGGAATCCAATGACGGCCCGGACGTGAGTTGCCCGGCGGTAACGTCGGGGCCGCTATACGCGCCTGTGGCGATGAGGGTTGTACGGGCAATAGATGGTGCCTTGGCGGTACGCGGCTACTCCGTGCATTCGCGTCCGTGGTTTCGCGGCACGATCGCCAACCGGCTGGTCTACTGGCTCCAGGCATGCTACGGCACAGTAATGGCGGCTTTTGAAATCAACGGCCAAGGTGCCGAGCGGCACCTGACGCTTCAGCAACTGAGGCGGATCGGGGGCGTGATGGTAAGCCGGGCCGCGGTCTTTCTTACCAGAGGGGCGGGCCGGAATTGGGACGCCCACATCAGGCGTGTATTAAAGCAGCGGGCGAAGGATTGGAAAGAATACGGAATCAGGTGGGGTCGCAAATCCGCATTGCTTTCCGAGCAGGCGGTGCAATGGCGGGTGCACGATACGCGGCTGGATGGGTTGATAGCCCGAGAGGGGCTACGCAACGTGGCGCGGGGCCTCGCGACCGGATGGAGCTCGCCGGTCGACCCGTGGTAGCAACGGAGGCCGGAAAATTTTTACGGCAGGAAGAAGATATGAACGGAACGATTATCCACCCTTTCAAGGCGGCACGGCCGCCCCCGGGAGGTTGCGCAGGAGGGGCTGCTTCCGCAATTTCCTCTGAGGTCGCGCAGCGGGTTGTTGCGCCAGCGGTTGAGTTCCCAGAGCCCGTGGGAGCGGTTAATGGTTTGATCATCGCTGTCCAACGGCGATTGGTTAGCATAGAGCCACAGGGCTGGATTGGCCGTTGCTTACCGGTGCTAGGGAGCATCGTAACGCAAGCTGAAGGCAAGTCGCTAGCGGAAAAACGCGATGTGGCTCGCTGGGCTAGGCTGTGTTGCCATGCGGACTGCGCCGAGTGCCAGAAAGAAATTCCCAAATACGAACGCGCCGCTGGGCGGTGGAAAATAAACCCACCCAGATTGCGAGTGGCGTTTGCTGCTGTGCTGTCGAATACGTTCGCAGCCCGGTGGTCTTCGGAGGAGAATCGGCTAATTGGTCCGCCACCGACAGCGGAGCCGCGCCGTTTTTCGCGGTCCTGCGTGCGGAACTTGGTACTGGCCGCCAGCAGTTTGCAACAACACCGACGGCTGTATCACTTAGGAATGGCACGGTTACAGAAGCCAAAGGGGATGCCGCGGCAATGAAATTGAATTGGCTGAACTGACCGCCGCCCCGCGTAGGGGCGGCGACTGCGGTTCATTTTTTTAGGAGGTGCTTTATGCACAAGTTACTTTTGGCGGGACTGTTTTCGGCCACCATGCTGGCCATGGCATCAGCCGGTCCGGTACAGGCTATGAAACCCGCATCGAACGCAGATATGAGGGGTTGCCTCGGCCTTTGGGTGGCGACAGGTGGATGCGTACGCAGTGGGACGTGCAGCCCGGGCCCGTACGGCCAGGGTGACGTGACAAATTGTACCAAATACGATGATGGAAGTACGTGCCTCGGTGTAATTGCTTCGAACGCGGAGAACACGACCTGCCAATCGGGCAAGGGAAGCGGTTGTTACTCGACGCCGAACCCAGTGTCGCCCTGCGTGGTCTACGAGGTAGGCACTTGCGAAACAAACCCGCAGAATAACTCATCGTACTGTGATACCGCACTGGGAAATGGCAAGCCGGTAGATGTGGGCACGTACAACCAGTGTACTTGAGAGGCTAAGCGTTGCATCACCGGAAATGGCACCGCTGTGCCCGGTCCCGTCGCCATCTGCGGTGCCAACGTGGCGCTTTATGCCAGCCGCGGATGCATATATATTTCGTTGGTGTGCCTCCCGGCCGGATAGCGCGTCCGCGCCAGCGGGCTTCGGGCGGCCGTAAGTCCTTACGAGGTAAAAAAATGTTTATGCAAAAATTACTTGCCGTGGTCGGGATGTGCGTCGTCGCCGCTGCCTTTGCCAGCCCTGACCGCAGGGTGGGTGCCCAGAGCAGTACGCAACCCGCACTGGCAGGCCGTGTCATTAGGGGGCTACGGAAGCAGGAAAAGGCCCTGCGTGCAATACAGATTAGCGCCCACGCCAAGCTGATTTCATGGAACCGGCGGGCCCACTCCATGATACCGTCCGAGGAATGCTCGCTGGGGGCCATATACGCCTCCGGGGGGCGGTGCCTCATAAACATAAAAAAGCTGCTGACGACGGCGGTCAATGCACCAGCACCCTACAATCAAACGTCTTTCCTGGTCGCTTACGACGGGCGAGTCGGCACGGTGTACACGCGGAAATCCGGGCTGATTGGGTCGCGTCCTGCAGGAGTATCCACCGGTACAATCAGCGGACACCGTCCCCGCTGGGCCAGTAGCTTGGACACAGACTCGGGCTGGCAGTTCACTATCTGGGGATTTGCTCCGCGAATACTGCACGACCCCAGCATGGAACCGCTGTCGGAGCTTCTGGTTCATCCGCCCCCAGGCGGACAGGTCGTCTATGCGGACGCCATAGACAAACGTGGCCGCAAGTTCATGGAAGTTTCGTTCGGCTACATCGACCAACACGTCATTCGACTGGACCCCCGAAAGGGCTTCGCCATCGTTCGTGATGAAACGTTCGTCGCCGCACCAATCCTTCCCAACCAGAATGGAATCGCCAAACCAGTTATTCTTAGGGACGGCAAGGCATCTACAAAATGGCAATGGGCGGCCACGCCCACCCAGGTAGTGCATGTTAACGGGTTCTGGAATCCGGAGCCGGGCGTATATTTTCCCAAGCAGGTGATATCCGAAACGTTTTTGCCGCGGGTGCGGGCAGCCGGACCGGCTAATAAGCTTGTGGTCACCATAGCCAAGGTGGTGCCGTTCAAGAACGCTAGTTTGGCCCATCCACCTTTTATAATTCGCTTCCCTCGGGGCGCAACTGTGACCGACGAAGCAACCGGTCAGGTGATTCGCGTTGGGGGAACGCCCCGGCAGCAGATGAAGCGAATTGATGAAGCCGTGGCGGCGGCGCGCAATGAAGTCGCGACGCAGCCAGCGCGGAAAGGGGGTGGAAAATGAGGGGTATACTTCAGAGTGCATCCTTGCTACTCATGGTATTTTCTGCGGTAGCATCGACGGCATCGTCCGCGCCAGCGGGTTTCGGTTCGGGAATACCTACGCTTTATGGCGCGATTCACGGCAACGAGATGGCCGCCAACTGCGGCGTGAACGTCACGGCCTTCGCGTTGAGGTTCTTCCGCAAAAAAGTCAGCCTTCCGCAGGTAGCCGATAAGCTTGGTGTGGGCGGCGATTGGGAACGGGCCGGAGACATGCTGCGGATTAAGCAATCACTGGTTTCCGCAGGCTTGCGTGTGGCGGCCTACAAAGGCGCGACATTCAGCGACATCGCCGGAGGCTTGTCTAAAGATCCACGGAATTCCTTGGCAATTATTTTCCTCAAAAACGACCTGGGCGTCGGCCAGTTCGGCCACTACATGGCTCTTCTCGACGGCGGTCCGAAGGGCCTGTTTGTCGCTGACGTGGGCGGGTACGTAGGGTGGGAAAGTCTGGCCGATTTGAACAGTCGCCTCAGGGCTGGCTTCAGCGGCCTGGTAATGTTCGTCACGCCGGGCGGAGCGCCCACGGTTGCCCAGGTGTTCCCACTGGACGCGAAGCAGGTTTCCCTGAGGGTTGGCGAAATCGCCGCTGGCCCAGGCTTGATTCATATTCCTTTTCTGCTCCAGAACACTGCCCGCAAGCCAATTCGTATCGCGATGGCTCGTGGGACATGTTATTGCTTCCGCGGCGCGACGATAGAAGCCCCCAACCACGCCATATCACCGGGCCGGACTGGGACAATAGTTCTTAAATTCAAACGAAGCGTCATCGGCATCGGCAATATCGAACGGGAGGTTCTGTTCCGATTCGCCAATGGTCCAAAGCACGTGATGGAAGTTGTCGTGCATGCGCATATCACCGCCACGTATCCGCCGATCCAGCTGACGTGGTATCCCAGCCAGATTGATCTCGGCGTGGTTCGCCGCCGCAGTAAGCTTTCCGGCGAAGAATTCACCGTGCTGGTTCCCAAGGGAATTTCGCTTCGGCCGCCAATCTGTTCATCGAGGTACCTCTCCGTCATCGCCGTTGCGGGAGCCGGCGGGGCACCACAAACCGACGACTTTGGCCGCACCGTGCGTAATTATGTCATCGACCTGGCCAAGCTTCCAAAGGGTTTCGTTAATGACAAAATCACGATCCTGAGTACGGACAAGCACGTACCCAAGATCGTGATCCCGATCACTGGCCAGGTGGATGGGGCTGCCGCGAATGTCGGCAGAGCGAACCATTAGCCTTGGAGGCCTCGTGAAGACGGAAATCATCGCGAAAGGACCGCTGCGGTGCCGTAGCACCATATCCTCTTTTGCTCGCGCGGCCCCGCGGCTGGTGGCAGCATGTGCTGGCGCGAGCTTGCTGCTCGCAGCGACGTTGAAGGCCGGGCAGATTATCTCTCCGCCGAGTTTATCGCAGTCTCCGGATCTGCTTGCGGTAGGGGTCGTCTGGGAATTTTTCCTCGGCCTTTGGCTGATCAGCGGGGCATTGCCAAAAGCGGCGCGGAAAGTTGCCATTGGCTGTTTCAGTGTGTTTGCCCAGTGGTTTGCGACAACGCCGATCGTCGGGGAGACCGTTGGTGGCAAGATAGTGGCTGTGGTTTCGGGGAGGAAAGCGATGGGCTTACAATGGATGAAATCGGCTGTGCCGTGGGCGCGGTAGATCTGGCTGCTCCCCCGGCCGAGCCGAGCAGGTTAACGACAGGCGGATGTTTTGGAGAGCTTTTATATGCTGGGAAAATGCCAACTTAGCCCCGGCCGCGCGGGCCTGCTACTGCTGGTGGCCATCCTGCCCGCTCCTCCGGCCCAAGCTAAGAGGATGACGCTCGCCTATGCACGCATTGGCGCGGAATTGGCGTCCCGTAGTTCCGCCGGGACTAAGCAAGCCGTCGGTCGCATTGACGCGTTGGTTTCCACCTCCGCTTACCAGTGCCGATTTATACTGTGCCATCGCTGGCTTCCGGCGCTCATGACGCAAAAGCAATATCAGGCCGTGGCGGAGCTTGCACAACTGGAGATTCTCAACAACCCTGACTCAACCAACACTATCAATATCCTCCAAGCCATGCGCGTGCAGGCTCTTTTGGACGCGGGCCAAGCCCAGGCGGCTCTGGCGGCAGCCAAGGGCCTGTTTAACATTGCCACCATGCAGAATACCGCCAATGCCCTCATGCTTGTGGCCAAATGCCTCAAGGCTGATTCGCCAAATGGATTGCGGTTGGCAAATCAACTCCAGCGGCAGCAGCGTTCCGGCGCGGAAATTCCTGCCGGAAATGCCAAGGCGGTTTCCTGCACGGTATTGGCGGATATTCAAGTAAATCCAGAACCTTACCTGCGTGCGGCAGGCCGCCAGCCGACTCTCCGCGTTGAAGACCTGATCGGCAAAGGGAATCTGCTGTTATTGGCGGACAAGCCCAGACGGGCACGAATCTATTTTGACCAGGCGTACAGCGTGGCATGGAACAATCAATGGCTGGTGGCGGCCACCGAACGCATTGCGGCGTGTATCAAAGCCCAGGACGGAACCATTGGCCGGGCCAACGCGTGGGTGCTGGCAATCAGGCCCAAGCCCGTGCAGATCAGATAGCGCACAGGCCAAGTGTCGCCGTGCAATGTTGGAGAAAAACATGCGATGGATACCGAACCATACCGCGATGATCCTGGCAGTTATAATTTTATGTACAGCCACGCTGCATACTGTGGGCGCGGCAGCGCGGCTTCAGCCCTGGCAGGCACAGGCCATTGCGGTGGCCCGACAACTTGGCGACCGTAATTCACGGCCGGCAGCGGTCGCTTTCATCAGCAAAAAACTCCAGACCGATGCGCACCACAACGTCGGACAGTTGTATATGTACTGGCTGGAACCGCTGATGAAGCAGCACGCCTATGGGTTGGTCGAATCGTTGGCTATGCAGGGAATTCTGGGAGACCCCGGCAACACGGACGCGGTGGATCGGTTAATGTTTTTTCGCATTTCGGCCCTGCTGAAGGCCGGACATGATAAACAGGCGCTGCGTAACGCGAAAAGCCTGTTTAATGTCTGCACCCTCTACCACACCAAAATTGCACTTACCCTGCTGCAGCAATGTCTGGATAAGGTTTATGGCCATAATCCCGCCATTCTCCGGCGCTTTATTTCCCAGCAGATCACAGGCGCAAAAATGCCGGTGGCTGATGAACCCATCACCCGCTGCGGCATACTGGCTGCGATAACAATTAACGCGAAGGCCTACCAAGCTCGCCTGGCGCAGCTCAAGGGCACAGATAACCGCACACTTTCCGCCAAGGCCAATGTGCTTCTGCTGGCCGGTAAACCGCGTGCCGCACTTAGGTGCCTGCGGGAAGTAGCGGCCATGGCAGGCAACCGACAGCAGTTTATCCTTGATGAAAGTGACGTATGCCGGGCAATTAAGGCGGAAGATGGGACCATTGGAAGAGCCAACGCCCATTTATTGCAGACACTGCGCGGCAAAAACTATCCCTTCTGACAGCCGGACAAAAAATGTCGGCTGCAGCACTTTCAGAAAATGCGAAATGCGACATGTCGGATGCTGAATGCTCGACGGTCAATCCAAAGTTACAGGAAGGGGTCGGAAATCACCCTGGCGCAAGGCGGTCATTCAAAAGGACAGGCTCCCGTCCGTCAGATAAGCTCCTGGGCTGCGGCCATCATTCGCATCAACAGTGGTTCACATGCCGGGTCAATATTTCTGGCCTGGCGCAAAACGGTCAGTTCGGCCCAGCCGGTGGAACCCTTTTCCTGCCGTCCCAGCCATCCCCTCGCCAGGGCTTCAAAGGTTAACAGCACCGTTTCGCGCGCCTGCCCATGTTGCGGATTGCCGGGATGATAAACTCCGGGCGGCGGAAGTACGGCCACCAGTGCGTCCGGCCGGGCCGGCGAAATAAACATTCCGGGATCATGCGTCCATTGCACCGGAACGCTAAATCGACCCGGCTGCCGCCCCATTCCCCTTTTGCACGCCGGCAGCGTCATGCGCCAATGCTCGCGATATTTTACGATGCTTAATAATTCCACCGGCGAATCGGGTACCTGGGGTAACGCGCAGGGCTTATTTCTCCCCGCACTTTCCACACGCAACCACACCCCGCCCGAATGCAATACGTCGCGCAGAGCTGCACGTTGGCTAGCGGTATCACCGGGCGTAATGGCGATAATGCCATCGCAGCAGAACTGCCGAATTTGCCGCGCGGCTTCCAGCAGCGGCAGATATATCCGTGCCAGTAAAGCGGCATCACTTTTAAGAAAAGCCTGTCGCTCCGCCGCCTCCAGTTCCCGCCGCGCCGCAACGTACCTTCCCGCCGCCAGCAGGTCCTGCCCGGAAGCCCACAACCTCTGCGCGAAATCTACAGGCCTGGCGGGCGATTCCAAATGATCGTCTGTGCCATTATCCATAGCCTCCGATCATGTTTGAAACCCGCCGATCTGTCAAAGCGCCCCCGAAAAGTAACCGGTTTTGGTACACAACCACCCGCGCCCCTTAGCTCGATGCGGCAGCGTCGAGTTGGCCGCGGAATCGGATCTGAAATCATGATGCAATCTGCCCGTCGGGATTGCAGGCCCCGGCATTATTTCCCCGGTGGCGATTCGTAAAGCACCAGATCGGCGTGTTCGCGTTGAAAATATTTCAGCGCCCATTCATCGGGGAACAGCAGTACCTGTTGCTGCCGATTGTCCATCGCCTGTCCAATGCGTTTGTATTGCACGGCCTGCTCCACCTTGTCCGCCGGGGCCTCCGGTGCCAGCCACCGCATCACCGTCCAGGGTGTTTTCTCAAAGCGCGTTTCGGCTCCGTACTCGCTTTGCAGCCGATATTGCACCACTTCAAATTGCAACGGCCCCACTGCCGCCAGCAGGGGCAGTCGCGTGTGAGAGTGTACAACCTGTAAGGCCTGCGTGACGCCCTCCTGCAGCAACTGATCCAGTCCCTCGCGGAAGCGTTTGAACTGCGATGTGTTGGTGGAATGGATATAGGCAAAACATTCCGGCAGAAATTGTGGAATCTCGTGATAGATAATCGCCGGGTCTTCCGTCAGCGTGTCCCCAATACCAAAGTCATCATGCCCCACCAGACCAATAACATCGCCTGGATAGGCTTCATCCACTGTTTCCCGATCCCGGCCAAAAAGCTTATGCGAACTTGATAGCCTGACTTTGCGGCCGCTTTGGGCATGAAGGACGGTCATATCGCGGGTAAACAGGCCGGAGCAAACCCGCACAAAGGCAATGCGATCGCGGTGGCGGGGATCCATATTGGCCTGAATTTTAAATACAAAGCCGGAAAATGCGGGTTGATCCAACGGCACAATACGATCTTCGGACTTCCGTGGTTGCGGGGCTGCCGCATAGTGTAAAAACGCATCCAGCAGCATCTGCACACCAAAATTATTGGCAGCGCTACCAAAAAATACGGGCGTCAGCTTGCCGGAAAGTACTTGCGCAGCATCCAGTTCGGCACCGGCCCCCTCCAACAGTGCCAACTCCTCATGACACTGCGAATATAAGTTGTCTCCCAGAGTTGCACGCACCGAGGGATCATTAAATTGTGATACTGCTACCGGTGCACGATACGCTCCATGGGCGGTGCGCTCAAACAGATTTACCGTCCGCGCCACACGGTCAAATACGCCGCGGAAATCCTTGCCATTGCCCAACGGCCAGTTCATGGCGAAAACCTGCAGTCCCAGCACGCGCTCCAGTTCATCCAATAAATCCAGCGGCTCGCGCGCGGGGCGATCCAGTTTGTTCATGAACGTAAAGATCGGTACGCCGCGCCGGCGGCAAATTTCAAAAAGCTTTCGGGTCTGTGGTTCAATACCCTTACCGGCGTCAATGATCATAATCACCGCGTCAACGGCGGTCAGAACACGGTACGTATCTTCGGAAAAGTCCTTATGCCCCGGCGTATCAAGCAAATTAAGCCGATAGCCGTTGTAATCAAATTGTAAAACCGTGGAACTTACGGAAATACCGCGCTGGCGTTCCAATTCCATCCAATCTGACGTGGTGGCCCGTTGCGATTTGCGGGCGGTCACCGAGCCTGCCAACTGCACCGCACCGCCGTAAAGCAGCAACTTTTCAGTCAGCGTGGTTTTACCGGCATCGGGGTGGGAAATAATGGCAAAAGTGCGGCGTCGGGCGATTTCATCGGAAAACATAATGACTTTCAAAGCGAGAGTTTTTAGAGCAAAAACCTTACATCACGATTGCCGCGGAAACGGCGGCCATGCAGCGAGCTAAGGAGGTGTCAGCAGCACGAGGGGTAACTTCATTCCGCTATATTACGGTATTTGCCCGCTAATTCCCAGCCTTCTGCACGCGTGTGTTGGAAGGGGCGTGGCAATTCTTCCGGGCACCCCGCATCAACCCGACCGGCGAGCCGCCGGGTTTATCCCGGTGGGCTTGAGCATTCCTGTGAAAAGGCGGCTTTTTTACCCCGCCCGGAAAAATTGCCACGCCCGTTGGAAGGCCGCTCGCCATGAAAAAGGGTAGGACGCATGGTTGATGCGCAACTCCGGCTAACCTATACTCTTTATGTGAGTAGGATGATGGACATTAACCTTTCCCAAGCTGCGCAAACGCCACAAATGACGTTGAATCAACGTGTGCAGGCGGTGCTGGACAGCTTACGGCCCATGATTCAGTGGGACGGCGGTGATGTGGAACTGCTGGCTGTAAGTGAAAAGGGAGTGGTTTCTGTGCGTTTCCACGGGGCATGTGTGGGCTGCCCGAGCTCGCAAGCCACGCTACGTCTGGGCCTGGAAAAAAACATACGCGAACGCATTCCTGAGATAACTGCCGTAATATCGGATGATGAATCCGGTGGTTGATCCAGTGCCGCCAACCGACCACCGGGTTATCACCACGGTGCTTTATGCAGAGCCTATAATCCACTTTGTTACGCGAGCGTAACATTTACGTCTTTTAAAAGGAGCACACCATGGCGGTAAAGGTCATCTATCACGGTCATTCCAATGTGGAACTTCATGCCGACGGACATCGAATTCAGATCGATCCCTTTTATGATTCCAACCCTCTGGCGGATGTAAAATCGGATCGACCCGATCCGCAATTTATTTTCCTAAGTCACGCCCATTTTGATCATGTTGATGATGCTGAACGCATGGCCAAGCGGACGAGCGCAATAATTGTTGCCAACTTTGAAATGGCGGCCTATTACGAGAACCGGGGCTTCAAAACCGTCGGCATGAACACCGGCGGCGGCTGTGAATTTCCCTTTGGCCGGGCGACGCTGGTCCAGGCGCTTCATACCAGCTCATTTCCGGATGGTACCCCGGGCGGTGCACCGGGCGGCTGGATCCTGCAGGTCGGCGGGAAAACGATTTATTTCGCCGGTGATACCGCACTGTTTGGCGACATGGCCCTGTTTGGCAAGTTATGGAAGATTGATTTAGCATTTTTGCCCATCGGCGATCACTATACCATGGGGCCGGAGCACGCTCTGATCGCGGCCGAAATGCTAAAAGCAACGCATGTGATGCCGGTTCATTACAATACCTTCCCCCCCATCAAGCAGGATGGTGCCGCTTTTGGCCGGCGCCTGCGGGAAAAGCAGATCAACCCGGTGGTTCTCACGGCAGGCGGAGAGTTCAACTTAGTGTAAAGTAAATAGAGCCGCCTGCTGCAACGCACAGCAGGCGGCTCAGGTTATGGGAGGAAAACTTGCAACTGCGACCACCCTCCTCATCGGCAAGATCAGCCTGACACTTGAATATTTTTGTCTTTTCCGCGCCAATACCACTTCCTGAGGTAATAGTCCTCAATATTTTCGGATTTAGCCCGCTGGAGTAACGCATGGCAAAGACCCCCCGTTTCAGTCCTGAATACCAGTTACCGGTCGCAGTCCTTGTGGGTGCGGGTCCTGGTGATCTCGGGCTATTAACTATCGCCGGCGCGCGGGCACTCGCCGTGGCTGATGTGGTCATTTACGACGCTCTGGCCAATCCCGAATTACTGGCGTGTTGTTCTCCGGAGGCAGAACTGATTTATGTCGGGAAGCGTGCCGGTCAACATACCCTTACTCAACAGGAAATCACCGCACTTATGGTGCAAAAGTGCCGGGAATTTATGCTTCAGCCAGATGACTCGATCCGGCGCGTTGTGCGGCTAAAAGGGGGGGATCCATTTGTTTTCGGTCGCGGTGGCGAAGAAGCCCAGGCCCTGGCCGAGGCTGGGATACCGTTTCAAATTATCCCCGGTATCACTGCGGGCATTGCCGGGCCGGCGTATGCCGGTATCCCGGTCACGCACCGGGATTTTACCGGTACGGTCACATTTATCACCGGGCATCAGCAGGAGGAGTCATCCGATAAATCACCGGCCGCGGATGTCGAGGATGAAGTGGCAAACGTGAACTATCCGGCCCTGGCTAAGCTCGGAGGCACGCTGGTGTTTTATATGGGTGTGAAAAATCTGCCCAATATTACCCAACGCCTTATAGCCTACGGCTTGAATGCTGACACCCCGGCGGCAGTGGTGCGCATGGGCACATATCCCGAACAGCAAACCATCACCGGCACGGTGAAAACGATTGCGCAGCTAGCGCAAAAAGCGGCAATTAAGGCCCCCGCCATCACCATCATCGGCAAGGTGGTGTCCGTTCGCGATCAGATAAACTGGTTTGAAACGCGCCCGCTTTTTGGTCAAACCATTCTCGTCACCCGCACGCGGCAGCAGGCCAGTGAACTTGGTAATCAACTGCGCGACCTGGGGGCACGGGTTATTGAGGCTCCGACCATCGAAATAACCAAGCCTACGGACCGCCCGGCGGCTTTGGAGGCCGTTGAAACCATGGGCGATTACGACTGCGTGGTGTTCACCAGTGCCAATGGCGTGTATGCGACGCAGCAGGCTATGATCGCGTTGGACATGGACGCGCGTGATTTTGCGGCCTGCGTTGCGGCTATTGGGCCGGCCACAGCGGATGCGTTAGAGGAGATCGGCATTATCCCGGAAATTGTTTCCCAGGATGCCATAAGTGAAGAACTCGCCGGGGAACTGATCAGTTATTTCGGTCGTACTGATCACACCAAAGAAACGGACCCGGCAACATTGAATTTAAGCGGGTGCCGCTTTTTGCTTTTGCGCGCGGAAATCGCCCGTCCGGCACTGGTGCAGATGCTGCGCAATGCCGGTGCGAGGGTGGAAGATGTACCGATTTACCAGACGCGCATTCCCAGGAGCTTACCGGAAAATGCGATGGAAGCCCTGCGAAACGGCACAGTCAACTGGATAACCTTTACCAGCGCCAGCACCGCTAAAAATCTTTTCACCATGTTGCCTGAAGAGTTGCGGGCTGCGGTTGGAAAATGCCAGCGGCTTTCCATCGGCCCGATGACTTCCCGGGCCCTGGCTGAGCTTGGCTGGCCCGCAACACTTGAAGCCTCGCACCATGATATTCCCGGCATGGTAAAGACCTTGTTGGACCAGACAGTTCGCAGTACCAATGATCGCGCGATTTAGCGGTTCAATCCGCGGAAGTGCTGCGGAGATTCAGCCATGCCCGTGCGGTGAGAAACGATCATCGCTGTCATCATGGCGGCCGTTTCCGGCAGCAGGTGCGGCCAGCCCGGGTGGCTGGATGACGCTGTGGTAAATTGCCGACAGAAATTTTCCAGTTCCATCAGAGCCTGTGCCGCGTGCGCGGCAGGCGCGGTAGAGTCTTCTTCTATCAGTTCGTCCCGGCTTGATGCCCAGCGGTAATTGAATTCGGAAAGTTTCACGCGGCCATCCCGATTGGCAGCGCAAATTTCCCGTTTCAAGCCATTCTCCTGATCGGAAATCCGCAGGACTGCCGTGGCCCCTTCCAGCGTTTTCATCACCACGCCGACATTGCCCGTGACATCGGTAAAGTTATCCTGTTGGCCGCTGCTGCCGTCAATGGACGCATACAGCGCTGCGGGCAGTCCGACAATTTCAATCGCCGTGCGAAAGGCGTCCCACGCCAGAACCGATAACGACCGCACCGCGCCGTGCTGAATATTTCGCGCCCGTGCAATCGCGTGATTGGCGGCGGACCAGTCGCCGGAAAGGAATTGCACACCGCGAAAGAAGTTTTCGGTTTGCTCAGCCTGGCCATATCCCCACGATCCGGAAAATCGGGGAGCGGTATAGAGCAAGTGCGTTTTGGGTTCCAGATGAATACTTAAGCGGTGGGCTTCTTCCAGCGTTTGCACCGGCGGCCCGACGCTTAGTATGCCGATGTTCTGCTGGACGCAGGCTTCAACAAAATCCAGTGACATGTCGGCGGGGCGGTCCAGAAGCACCATTTGCGGGGTGGTTTCCAGCAGCATCCTTCGCAGGTCGCCATAAAAAGGGACATCAAAAATTTGTCCCACTTCCCGCGCTAAGGACAAATTGCGTTCGCCGACGACCACAATCTTGAACCAGTCAGTTCCATGGGCCTGTTTTAATGCCTCAATCCAGTCCTTCTGGATCGGATCAAGTCCGACAATCGCACATGCCACGGCCACAAATACCCCGTTTGCTAAATAACATCGCCACCGTCCACGTCCGGCCAGCGGCCCTCAACGCCCGGTGCGACTCCGCCAGTCCTCCGGCCGAGGATTATATGGTCTAGTCGGCAATCGGGGCGGAATTGTTCAGAAATACGGAAGGGTTTAATGAACACGCTGGCCCGGCGTGGCCCGCTGATCAACCGATAACAAAAACACATCCTTACCGCCCGGCCCGCTGGCCAGAATCATTCCTTCACTGGTGCCGAATTTCATTTTTCGCGGTGCCAGATTGGCGCAGAATATCACCAGTCGTCCGGTAAGTTCTTCCGGCGTGCAGGCCTTTTTAATACCCGCCAGAACGGTGCGCTTGCCCAGGGGGCCGGCGTCAATTTCCACCTTCATGAGTTTATCGGTGGCCTCAATGGCTTCGGCATGGATCACCCGCCCGACGCGCAAATCCACCGCGGAAAACTGTTCAATGCTGCATTCCGGAGCCAGCGGTTCCTCAGGGATTGCCGGCGTCGCCGGAATGGCCGGCGCTGCCGCAGCGGTTGTATTGTCCTTATTCTCCTCAAGCATGGCTTGGATTTTCCTTTCTTCAACACGTGGGGTTAAATGTTCAAATGGGTTAATTACATGGGATTCCATGGAGTTTTGTATATCACGCCAGGATTGCGGGCGGATATTCAGGCATTTCTCCACACGCGCTGCCATATCGGGCACAATGGGCTTAAGATAAATCATCAAGATCCGCCCGCATTCCAGAGCAGCCGTTAAAACGCCCCGCGCCGCTTCTTCATCCGTTTTCACCAGCGCCCACGGGGCCTGTTCTTCCACAAATTTATTCGCCCTGTCCGCCAGAGCACAAATCCGCCGCGTTACCGCCGCAAAGTTCCGCTGGTCATAATCCAGCGCAATCTGCGATTCCGCATTGCGGAATTCATTGAGCACCGGCAACGCATCGACCGTTACGATTCCGGTGCGGCCTTCCAGCAAGCGCGTTAAGATCGGTGCCGCCCGGCTGATAAGATTCGCCAGTTTGCCCACCAGTTCGCTGTTGACGCGGTTGCAAAAATCCTCAAAGCTCAAGTCGATGTCCGCCGGCGATGCCGACAGCCGCGTGGCAAAATAATACCGCAGCCACTGGGCATCCAGGTGACGGGCATATTGGGCCGCGTTAATAAATGTGCCCCGGCTCTTGGACATTTTTTCGCCATTGATGGTCAAATGTCCATGCACGCATAATTTTGTCGGCGGCTTAAGGCCCGCACCCATGAGCATGGCGGGCCAGAATAAGGCGTGGAAATAGATAATATCCTTGCCAATAAAGTGGTACACTTCCAGATCATCCATTTTCCAATATTCTTCAGCATCCGCGGCGGAGCCGCCGAGATTCTTCGCCAGGGCCGCCAGATACCCAATGGGGGCGTCCAGCCAGTTATAAAAATATTTATTCTGTTCGGAGGGAATTGGAAATCCGAAAAAAGGCGCATCGCGGGAAATATCCCAATCCTTTAATTCCTTGCCGAACCATTCCTCCAGTTTATTAGCCACCCCGGAATCCACCAGCCCGCCGCGCATCAGGGCCAGAAGCTGGTCACGAAAATCCTCCAGGCGCAAAAAGAAATGCCGACTGGAACGGCGTTCCGGTGCCGCTCCGCTGACGGCACTTTTGGGATTAATCAGATCTGTAGGGTTGTAATGCTTGCCGCAAACTTCGCAGGAATCACCATATTGATCCGGTGCTTTGCAATTCGGACATTGCCCGCGGATAAAGCGATCGGGCAGAAAAATATTTTCCACCGGGTCAAAAAACTGCTCAACATCCCGATGCACAATATGGCCGCCGGCCTTCAGCCGTTCATAAAACAAATAGCAGAGCGCCTCATTTTCCGGCGAATGTGTGGAGTAATAGCAATCAAACTGTACGCCAAACCGGGCAAAATCCTCGCGATGCTCCTGGTTCATCCGCGCGATAAATTGTTCCGGTGCCAGGCCTTCACTGCGCGCACGCAGCATAATGGGCGTGCCATGAGCATCGTCGCCGCAAAGATACACCACACGATTTCCCATCAGTCGCTGAAAGCGAACCCAGATGTCGGTCTGAATGTATTCCACCAGATGCCCGATATGAATGGCCCCATTGGCGTAGGGTAACGCCGAGGTAACCAGTATATTTCGTTTTGCCGCCGCCATGTCAATCTCCAACGCGGATGTAAATATCGGTATTCTAACGTCTTTTTATCACACCGTTGTGTTATCGGAAATCCGGTACCGTCCGATACCTGAAAAATCGAGGAATTTTTCTTGGAAATTGTTAAAGTTGGAACTATAAGTTAAGACAGTTCGGTTCGGTTCAGTAACTTTAAGGAGAGAGAAGATGGTAAGCCTTAACACATCAGCGTTAAACGGTCGCGTAACCAAAGTGTGCTGCCAATGCGGCTTGAACGTCGCCGGAAAATTACGCACCCGGGATTCCGTAGGCAACTACTACTGTGCGTCCTGCTTTCAGGCCCAGCACGCTCAGGAATTGCGGGATATGCTGGCGGCCCAGATGCCCGAGCCGGAATTATGGCGCAAAGTCCCGCTTGAAGCGTACGCAGTCTATGCATAAAGCCTTTCTACTCTCTACTCTCTCAAAACTCCTGCTCTAATCGGGCCGCAGCCCGATTCGCTACTGGCTTCCACCGATATGCCCCTGAATGGCCAGCGCCACCAGCGTGATGGATGTCACCACCAGATAAAGCGCACTGGCCGGGCGGGATTTGGCATACAGTCGCCACCGCCAGATCGCCAAGCCGATTATGACAATAGCCAGCGAGTTTCCCAGCCAGAAATGAATAGCCATGGATTTGCCATCATCATTGCTGCCCCAATAAAGCCAACCGAAGAATACGACCAGCGGTACAAACAACGCCGCGACCACCATATTCCACGCCCCAACCGCCCGGAACGCTTCGCGTTTAAATAGGCGGCTGCCAATATCAAACGCCAGCGACACCGGCACGCACGCCGCCACAAAATTGACCAGCACCGGATGCAGATACAGCACCCGGCAATCAATATTGGTCAGCCAGGGAAAAAAGTTCTGCAACCCTTCCGCCAACCGCACCGCATATCCCACCGCAATCGGTAAACCCATCATCACCGCCATCATGCCGCTCCAAAACAAACGATCTTTTCACTGGGGCATAATAACGCATAGTCTCAAGTTGCAACCACCCTGCTGCACCTCTAGAATCCGGTAGTAACATATGGAGTTGAAGAAATGAAATCCACGGTTGACGAAATCCGCGGACGGTTTGATAACGAGGTTGAGCGATTCAGTAATTTGGAAACGGGGCAGTCGGCTACTATGGATGCGCCGCTTTGTCTGGAATTAGTTACTACTGCGGCCGCGGCGGTTACGCCGCAGGCACGAAGTGTACTGGATATTGGGTGCGGTGCGGGAAATTACACGCTTAAACTTTTGCAAAAACTTCCCAATCTTCATTGCACGTTGATGGATTTAAGCCAGCCTATGCTGGACCGTGCGCGCCAGCGCATCAGTGCGGCCACCACCGGCGTGGTGACAACCCTGCAGCATGATGTGCGTGACGCACAATTTGCCCCGGAAAGTTTTGATATAGTTCTGGCGGCGGCGGTGCTGCATCATTTACGAACTGATCAGCAGTGGCACCAGGTATTTGCCTCCGTATTCCGCTGGCTGCGCCCCGGCGGATCATTCTGGATTTTTGATATGGTCGAACACTCTTCGCCACCTGTGCAGCAAGCTATGTGGCGGCGCTATGGGGACTATCTCTCCGGACTTAAAGGCGGCGGCGAGGCCGGCGAAAAATACCGCGACTCGGTCTTCAGTTATATTGAAGCAGAAGATACGCCAAAGCCCCTGCTCTGGCAGATTCAACTTCTATCCGAAGTTGGCTTTTCAGATCCCGAAATCCTGCATAAAAACGGCCCTTTCGCCGCCTTCGGTGCCCGCAAACCCTGACGCCGTGCCCGAAAGGTTACAGGTTACAGGTTACAGGTTACAGGGGAAAAACGGGAAGGCGGGAGTTAGGAGTTAGGAGTTAGGAGTTAGAAGAAGATGCCGGATGCCAAATGCGAGATACTCAATTCCAGGTTCCAGGTTACAAGGGGACAGGTGTTACTTCACAAAGCCGCCGGCTCGGCCGGCGGTAGCGTGCAGGAGGGGGAACGTAGGTTGCCGAAGCGCGCAGCCAGCAAAATAGCCGCCCAACGCTTTCACAAAAAAATGCCAGATGCGAAATGTTAAATGCCCCGAAGCGCCAGCGCTTCCAAAACATTCTAACTCCTAACTCCTACATCCTAAACTCCTACGGCTCACGCACACGCCGCAGCCAGCATCGGTTTTCTGGCTTGCAGGCGAATACCTGTGACATATTCATGAAGCCAGTGCTGGCCCGTTAAATGTGGCAGCGACGCGGTGGACGCGACGGCCTGGACCTGGCGCGATGGGTTGGGAACCGCCGAATCCCAGAATCGCTCGACATGCGAACTGCCGGAAGATTCGGTAATTTCGCAACAATCAAACCCGGTCGAATTCAATAACTTTATATAGCTTGTCAACTCAATGGCTCCCGCCAGACCGAAGGTGAAGGCGGCGATGGAATCCGCTATTTCCGGGGGCAGCAATTTACGGATGGCAATGTCATGAATAAGAATTCGGCCGCCCGGAGCCAGAACGCGGTGCATCTCACGGAAAACCGCCATTTTTCCGGAACTGGGGCAAAATACGCCTTCGCTGATAATCCAATCCGCCAGCCCCGGAGGCAGGGGAACGCTGTCCACCCGGCAGAGATAAAATGCAATGTTATTAACGCCCGCTTCCGCCGCATTGCGACGGGCCGCATTGATGGCGTCCGGCGAACTGTCAATACTCACCAGCCGGCCGCGCGGTCCGACAAGTTTAGCCATCTCAATGGATTGTAAGCCGCGGCCGCAACCGATTTCCACAATTGTTTCGCCCCCGATGAGCGTGCGTTTCATCGCGTTGAAGCCCGGATTCGATAGATCGGGCCGCCGATTGGATATTTCGTTATTACCAGTGTCGGACAGAGGCAGGACAATGTCATGCGGGATGCGAAGCGCACCGGACTTTCGGGCCGGGGCACGACGAGTTGCGACAGGCTGATAGTTGGATCGCCTGGAGGGATTAATAACGCCGGCCATTTATGTTTCTCCCGGATTCTTACCGTGTAAAACAAAAAAGCAGACCACCTGATAAGCCGCAGTCTTTACCGCGGCTTAAACCTTCCAATCCGGTGATCCGAAACAACTTTAAGTCTCGGTCCGCTCTATAATCCCTGACCCTACCCTGTTTAGCGCGCATTGCGAACCCGGCCCGCAAAAGCGGCGTACACGTTTCTATCGGCAACATGTAGATATTTCTTGATCTAATTGTGGACAACTTGTCGTATTTCTTAGACAAAGTGTCACATTTTTATGAATATTTATGATGGTATCATGATTTGACCATGTATTCAGGACATTTTAGGCGGCACCCCTCCATGGCGCGCCCCGAGAGCACCGGATGATAATCCGGTGGTTGGCCCAGTGCCGCCAACCAACCACCGGGTTATCACCACGGTGCTTTATGATGCGATGCTCCCAAAGATGTCAAAAATCGTCCCGGCGCGCCGGGATCGCAACCCGGCGATTACTCGTGCCGGCCCATCTTCAGACAATTAGTTGCCCCGGCCTTAATCCGCTTTTTTCTCGTTTTTAATCGATTTTGGCGGCTGGGGCGGTTTTTGATCAGCGGCGGCTCGGGCGAGTTGCGCGATCATGGGATAGGTGAATCGGCCCGTTTGACGCAGCAGGTTCAACATGCGCACGCGCACGTCATAACGGGCCTGCTGATAGGCTAACTGGGCCGAAAGAGCCAAATCCTGAGCCGTGATAACATCCAGGTTCGTGGTTAGTCCAACGCTATAGGAATGCTGGGCCTGATGATAGGCCGCCTGCGCGGAAAGCATTTCCGTTTTCAAGTTTGCCACCAGTTTAACGCTGGTGGTCCAATCCATACGGGCGATGCGTACCTGTTCCATGATCTGCCGGGCCAGAAGCCGGCGCTCCAGCATAGCCTGGCGCATCTGCGAATAAGCCGTGCGGACGTTCTGATAGATCATACCCCCTTCAAAAATCGGGAAATTGGCGCTGAATAATCCGCTCCACCAACTGCCGGCGGGGAACTGTTCTTTATATAAGAATGTGTTGAAATTAATCGAGATCGATGGAAAATATTCATCAATAGCGGCGGACACATTTCTTTCTGAAGTAGTAACCGCATCCTCGGCGGCGATAAGATCCTGCCGCTTCATCAGCGCGATCTGATCCAACCGGCCCAGATCCGGAATGCGATCCGGCGGATTAAAGTCATTGGTTAACTCTGCACCATTCAGCGTAGGCGCGCCAATGACAAATGCCAGCGTGGCGCGATCTCTATCAACATGATTTTCCGCATGTGTAAGCTCTACCTGGGTGCGCGCTTCATCCGCCTGCGATTGCAATACCGATAGCTGCAGGGCCACTCCCGCTTTTTCCTTGTTGGTCTGGCTCCGGACATTAGCCTGCTGCACCTGCAATGTTTGTCGCAGCACGACCACAGACCGCTGGTCGATGAGCACCTGATAATAGGTCTGGGCTACTTCCAAAAGCAGATTGGATTGCAGATCCAGCAGCAGGGCCTTGCGCTGATTCACATACGCGCCGGCTGCGGAAAGTGCGGTGGCGTCTTTGAGTACATTGACATTCAACTGCGTTTCCAGCGGAACATTGAGATAATGCGTCTGGAAAAATTGATTCACGCCCGATGGAAGCGCACTGGTATTAAAGCCCTTCATCTGGAAATCCTGGGCGCTGACACCCACCGTGGGCATAAAGGTGGAGAAGGCTTTGTCTTTGGCGATCAGGGCCTGAAGATAATTCTCCCCGGCCATGGCCAGTTGTTCATTATTATCATTGGCCAGCTTCAATGCCGCCGCCAGCGTGAGGTGCCGTGGAATAATCAGTTGTGCCACACTTGTGGCCGGTTTGCTATGCAGCACCTTGCGATAGTGCATGACTTCCTCGTGCTGATTGACGCACCCGGTCAGAGATGCCGCAAGCACCGCCAGAACCATACTTTTCTTTTTTAACCACATGGGAGCAACTCCTGATTTATGATAGATGGTTCAATCCATGGGCAGCGGTTCTTCATGAAACCGCGGTGTTCTTAACAGCAGCGCCACCGGTATCACCAATAGAAATAAAGCCGCCAGAAATTCAAAGGCGCTGACATACGCCATCATGGTTGCATGTTGCCGCACCGAATTATACATGATCGCCTGCGCTTCATGCAGGGCTGATGAAACGGATGCTCCGGCATGAATCATGGCGGCTTTTAAACCGGCAATGCCATTGAGATAAGTTTGATTCATAGGGTTCACGTTCGCCACCAGATACGTCTGATGTACCTGGGAACTGCTTTTTACAAACGCCACCGCGCATGAAATGCCGATACTTCCGCCGACATTCCGGGCCAGATTAATAATGCCGGAGGCGTCGCTTAAATTCCGCTTGGGGATAAAGCCAAAGGCCGCGGTATTAAATGGTACAAATAAAAACGCCAGCCCGATCCCCTGCACGGCCCGGCACATCGCCAACGACATAAAATCAGCCTGCAAATTCAGGCCCGCCATGAGCATCAGCGCCATGACATTTCCAATCACGCCCAGACAGATCAACCACCGCGTCTGGACGCGCGGCACCAGAAAGCCCACCAGGGGCATGAGGAAAAATACCACCATTCCCCCCGGTGCCAGGACCAGTCCCGCAAGCTTGGCGTCATACCCCATGAGGGTCTGCACCATCAGGGGCAGCAGCGTGGTGCTGGAATACAGTATCCCCCCGAATAAAAACATGCCCACGGTGGCCAGGCCGAAATTCTTTTCATGCAGCATCCGCACATTCACAATGGGATGTTCCTCATACCATTCCCAGATAAACGCGCTGATCAGGCATAGAACTGCGACAACTGCCAGAATGCGAATAAGGGGCGAACTGAACCAATCCGCATCTTCTCCGCGATCCAGCATGATCTGCAAAGCCCCCAAGCCGATAATCAGCAGGCTCAATCCTGCATAATCAAAACCGGTCTCGCGCAATTTGATACGCCGCTGATCATGAGGCTCATGCAGCAGAATGGACAGCAGAAATACGGAAACAATGCCAATGGGAACATTAATGAGAAAACACCAGCGCCAGGAAAAGCTGTCGGTGATCCAGCCGCCCAGCACCGGCCCCAGCACCGGCGCTACAACCACGACGATGCCGTATACCGCCATCGCCGTGCCGATTTTTTTCAGTGGAAATATGTCCCGCAGAATAGCTTGAGCGCCCGGCTGTAACCCGCCGCCGCCCAGCCCCTGTAACACGCGGAATATCAGCAGCGTGTTAAACGTGGGTGCCATGCCGCACATCAGTGAACTGACGGTGAAAAGCATCATACACATGAGAAAATAGCGCTTACGGCCAAACAGCGCGGACATAAAGCCATTCAGCGGCAGCACGATGGCATTGGCCACCAGGTAACTGGTAAGCACCCATGTGCTTTGATCAATGGTGCTGGACATATTGCCCGCAATATGCGGCAGGGATACATTGACAATCGTGGTATCCAATACTTCCATGAACGCGGCCATGGCCACCACGGGCGCAACAATCCATGGATTAAATACGCGTGGCGGAGCGACAATTTCACCGGCCTCAATAGCGCTCATCGCACCCGGACCTCCGGCACTGCGGACATCCCGGCAGCCAGGTACGGCATGTTCTTCGGCAGGTCTTTGAAAAGAATCTTGACCGGTATACGCTGCACCACCTTGACGAAATTCCCCGTGGCATTCTCCGGCGGCAACAGGCTGAATTCCGCTCCCGAGCCGGCCTGAATGCTTTGCACATACCCCTTGAAGGTATATTGCGGGTACGCATCTATGGAAATGGTGACTGGATCATTGGGCCTCATGTGGACCAGGGCGGTTTCCTTGAAGTTGGCCACTACCCACATTTCAGGCCGCACGATGGTCATCAGCGTTGATCCGGTGGTCGCATAATTTCCCGGCTCCACGGCTTTTTTCGTCACGTACCCGCTGACGGGAGCACGGACGGTGCAATAGGACAAATTCAATTCCGCCTGCTGCAATTCCGCGCGGGCCTGATCCATGCGCCCGGTGCTGCCGCTGACGTTGCTTTGTATCTGCCCAACCTGCTGCGGTATGACATTCACCGCGGCCTGTTGCGCCAGGGACTTGAGCAAATTGGCGTTGGCCTCCAAAAGGTGTGCCCCGGCGGCCACGCGGTTCTCCCGCGCCGCTTCCACACCGGCTTTTGCTTCGGTCAGTTCCGCGCGGCGGGAAAGTACAATTTTCCCCGCTGCGGCAAGAATGGCCCGCGCGCTTTCCGCTGCGGCCCGGTAGGAATCAACCTGCTGCGGAGTTACGTCGCCGCTTTTCAGCAGCGAATCGTAGCGGCGATAATCGGCGGTGGCCTTCCTTGCGGTCGCGGCATCAGCAATGACATCCGCTTGAGCGCGGGCAATACCTGCCATCGCACCCGATACTTGAGCCAGCGCCTGATCAAACGCGGCGGCGGCTTGGGCCTCACCGGCTTTGGCTGTTGCGATAGACGCCCGCGCAATAGCCACCTGGGCTTTCGCCTGACTTAATTTGGCTGGGGAAGTCTGTTTAACAAGTTGCAGCGAATAACGGCTGCCCTGTCGCGCGGCAATCGCCTGCTCCAGCATCGCCTTGTACCTGTCCACCGCCGCCTGGTAATCACGCGGGTCCAACCTCGCCAGAACGGTTCCCTTTTTCACATATTGATTATCCAGTACCGGCACAGATATGACCTGCGCGGAAACCTGCGGACTTATATAGATCACATGAGCGCGGACATACGCATCATCCGTGGAAACATATTTTTGAGCATGCAGATACCAGGGAATGCCAAAGACCAAGGCCAGGATCAGCAGCACGATACCGCCGATGATGAAGATTTTTTTTCGTTTACTTCCGTTTTCCGCCGCCGTGGCAGGCTTTGCCGGCTCGGCATTGGGCGGTGGTGATTGAGAAGGGGCCGCCGTGGGACGTACTATCGGGGAAGGTGGTTCGGTTGATTCGGTCATATCATTTACTCCTTGCCTGCGGCATTTTGCGCCGCATTGATCCTATTACTATTTTTCAGCATCGGGCTGAAAACACGGTATCAGGTTTCCGCGTTGTGCTTTTCCGCCCCCGCCACCGGGCGTTGCATAATAGCGCGTATTCCCCCCAGGGAAAAGGCCGTTATATGATCTGCGATTTCATCAATATCCGACGCACAATAACAACCCGTGCCCCGCATCTTCAGCACCACCGCCCGGCAACGCAGATAATATTGGCATTGCCCCGCAATACTTGAAACGACCAGATTCAATTCGCCGGGCGAAAGCTTGCGATCCCCCAGTAATTCAACTACCGCGATAAGTCGATTGCGCCACGGTTCAATCACATCATGAATATAGCGCTCCAACGCGGGCGATGGTTCAAATTGTTCCAGAGACAACATGCGAAAATACCACTCGGGCCGGCTTTCATCCAGCAATGAATCCAGGGCCGTGCGCACAAATGACCTTAGCGCGGTCAATGGATCACCCGTCGACAAATGATCCACATCCTCCAGCATTAAATGCCGGCTTAGCCGACGGCCGAATTTCAAGGTTTCCAGATACAGATTTTCCTTGCTGGAAAAATAATAGTTGACGGCTGCGATATTGGCCCCCGCCTTTTCACAAATGGTTTGAATCGTGGCCCGGTGAAAGCCATGCAGGGCAAACACCTCGCCAGCCGCCAGCAAAAGGCGGTTTTTCGTTGATTCATCCTGTGTTTTTTCAATATTTTTCGTCACATCGCACTCCGGTAAGCCCGATCATCTAAATATCATTTTAAAAAGCCCATTTGAAATGTCAAATGACCGGTGGCCGACCCGGCTTTTTCAAAGAGCTTGTCAACCGGAGCGGCCACCAGTTCCCCGGCCAGGTGGGAATGGATACGGTTCTTGACCCCTGTGCGATCCTGCACCAGAGCCGTGCGGCGGGCGACTTGCTGCCGCAGGCGGCGGGTGTCGTCATCGGCTACCCACACGCCGGGCAGATAATCACAGCGTAGCAGTTGGGCCAATACTTGGGCGTCTACCTTGTCGGTCTTGACACTGGCCTGGGCAATGGCTTTGGTCTTCAGTGGATTGCTGACCTTCAGCAGGCCGCACTGGGAAGAAAGTATTGCGCAGATCGCCCAGGTATTGCTGGTGGCTTCCAACACGCAGGCGGCATGGGAACCCAGGTGGGCCTGGGCAAAGCGCTGGAGTTCCAGCGCGGTGCAGGCGAAGGTTTCGCCGTGGACTTTGTGTCCATTGACATCCAGCACACAAGCGACTACGGTTTTCTTGTGTACGTCCAGACCGACAAAGCGTGTGCAGCGCTTGAGCGCTTCGTCGGCACCGGACCGACTTTCCACCGGCCGGCGCGGGGCGGGCGCAAGCGTCGGCGGAGCGTTGGGATTTGGAACACTCATGGTATACTCCTTTCAGCAGGCATCGGATCAGGACCCGTGGCCGTTGAAGCCGCTTCGGAGAACCGGGGCGTGACTTCGCTGGTCGGCCAGACGGGCGATCTAAAAACAGGCCCGACGGCAATTACCTCTTCGAGCTCGAAGCTCAACCGGGTGGGCCGTGGGGTGGTCAGATACGACGGCGGGCTCGAAGCCCATAA
>JAKBCC010000147.1 GCA_021808105.1 Planctomycetota bacterium | reverse complement strand
AATAACCCCGTAGCTCAATGCGGCAGCGTTGAGTTCGCGGCGAAAATAGAATTTGATGACACGATATTTTACCCCCGTCACGTTTGGCCCACCGCCCGCCCCGCAGGAATGCATATATTTTCCTGCACGCCATGCCGCAGCGAACCGTGACGCTGCCGCTACGGCTTTATCGCGGTTATCGCGCGGGGGCGTGAAAGGTTGCGCAATGAATACTGCGTTACAGATTCTTCCCGCGCTGCGACCCGCCGCGTGCGAACCCAAACGCCTCGAACACCGACCGCGGCCAGTGACGAATCCGATACCACCGGGCCTCCAACCAGATTCGATGTTGAATATGCCGCAACTGCGCATCTTCGGGGGCAATATCCAGGCCCTCCCGCACCCAATATCCCGCACGGGCAAAATCATGTTTGGACATATACGCCAGTGCCAGGTTAAACATCGCGGAACTGTGCTTAGGCTGAATTTTTAATGCCAGCTTGCATTGTTCAATACCTTCATCCAGGCGATGGGCCATCAGCATGGCCACGGCCAGCCCATGCCGGGCATCCGCATGGTTGGGCGTCTGCGTAAGGAGCCGTCGCATGGCGGCCTGCGCCGAATCGTATTGACATATATCAATAAAAAAATTACCCAGTTCCAGCAGCGTCGTATCGTCCGATTCCTTCTGCGCCAGTTCACAATTGGCATGATACAGAGCCTCGGCATGATGTCTCTGCCGGTGATGCACCAGCGCCATCTGCAAATGCACCCCGATAAATTGCGGATCATGCCGCAGCACAAATTTATACCGTTCCAGCGCCAGCCGCCAATCATCGCCTTTCTGCGCTAAAACACCCAGCTGATAATGGGCGGTGCAGTCATCCGGGTCCAGGTCCAGCACCTGCCGGAATTTTTCAGAGGCGGGACCATCCTGCCCCATTTCCATCATCAGTTCACCGAGATCCAGCAGCGTATCAAGGTTGCCCGGATCGGACCGCAATTCCTCAATTAAATGTATGCGGGCCTCCGGCAGCCGCCCTTTGGCCCAGAATACATCAGCGATTCGGGCATGGACCTGCGGATAATCCGATTCGAGTTCCAGCACCTGCTGCCAGCACCACAGCGCCCGGTCATAGCGCCCGCGATTAAACAATGCCATGCCCATGTTATAAAAGCATAAGGGGCACTTTTCCCGATATTGCCGGGCCAGATAAAACATTTCCTCGGCGCGATCAAAATCCCCCATTTCGCTGTAAGCCGCAATGCGGTTGCAATAGCACGCTTCCACCGAGGAATCAATGCGTTCCACGCGTTCAAAAAATTCTATCGCATGCTGAAATTTTCCCACGCGCGTGCAATCGGTGCCGGCCGCCGTCAAAGATTCAATATCATGGGGATCAAGCTGCACGGCCTGCTGAAAAGCCTTCAGCGCTTCATCGTAACGATCCATCATGTCCAGTGTTAAACCGAGGTTGAAATACCAGGCACCATTATGTGGATTAATTTCAATGGCCCGACGCAGTTCAGAAAGAGCCTCTTCCCACCGGCCCCGCTCATAGAGTTCATGAGCACGCTCAACACGTTGCTCCGCTTCCTGCCAGTCGCTCATGCTGCGTGCCGCTCCATACAAACCAGCTGATATGCTAACAAACCAACCCGGCGAATCCAAGCACCGTGATGGGATTCTCGGATTTTTCTATTTTTTCCGGTTTTCGGATCAGTTGCGAACCACCGTTCGACTGGCCACCTGAAAGCCACAGGCCTGCAGCGCAAGCGCCACCGCATCGGCAGCGGAGGCGTCTACTTCCAGAGAAAAATCAGTCAGGCTCATGGCAGTGGCGGGGACATACGCGGTACAGGGAATAATTTCACATTTATTTTGAATCTTCAGCCCCTTATGGCCGATACCGGGAATCTGATTCAGCGCCAGTCGCAGGTGTGCTAAGGCCTCCGTATTGAACGTTCCGGCCCGGATGGAAAAATGAACACGCCGGGGGCTGGAAAGGAACAAGGCCAACTTTTCCACTACCAGACGCTGTATGGGCATATCCGGTGCAATTTCCTCCGCCGAAAAATGCTGGTGAATATGCGACCAGGCATCATGCAGGCACAAATGGTATAAATTTCTCCCATCCGTCAATTGCCGCACATCCCACACCGCAACGGCCTGCGAAGAGACCGGCTCAACCGCCCGCTGCAAAATCGGATCCAGCAGATCGACAAAATCGCCCGCCCCTTCGCTCCCTGCAAGCCGACTGGTTCGGAATATCTGCATGGCCCGCTCCAACAACCAATGCACACAGTGCCCATACCCCCAACCGGATTCGAACCGGTGTATGCAGACTGAGAATCTGCCGTCCTGGGCCTCTAGACGATGGGGGCGAATTTTCTAATATGAATTTAGGTTAATGAGGGCTTGAAGTCAAACTCTTGGAGGTTACAGGTTACGGGTTACAGGTTTCTATTGTCTCGTCCTGATATAGGTTGTCACTTTTGGGTTACGGAGACCGATGGGGGGGGCGATTTTCTTGGCGGGCTATCGCCGGCAAAGCCGGCGGCTATGCGACGTTTCCCCGCGCGGCCGGGTTGCCCGAAAATATTGCCACGCCCGCCGTCGGCAGGGCCGGGCGCTGGCAGCGATGCGGGGAATCGTATATCGTAAAACGTTATGCAAACGCCTTCGGCCAGTGTGCCGCCACATTCAAGCTCCCCGCCGCAGCTTCTGACTGATGCGCAGCATGTCGTGCGTTCGGAAGCCCATACGCTTTTGCAGGTGGCGGACCGTCTGGACGGGGCCATGCCTGCGGCCATTGAATTGATTTATCGCTGTACCGGGGCGAATTCGCCGGGCACGGTTGTGGTCAGCGGCGTTGGCAAATCAGGATTGGCGGGGCAGCGCATCAGTGCCAGCTTCGCCAGCACAGGTACGCCGTCACATTTTCTGCACCCGGTGGAAGCCTTGCATGGTGATCTGGGGCGCGTGCGGGCAACGGATGTGGCGTTGCTTTTGTCCTACGGAGGAGAAACGGATGAACTTACGCGACTGATGGACCACCTGAAACGCGTAAGCGTTCCGACGATTGCCATTACCAGCCGAAGCGACAGCACCTTGGGCCGGCTATCGGATATTTGCATTGGCTTGGGAGCCATTGAAGAGGCATGTCCCCTGCGGCTGGCTCCCACGACCAGCATTATCTGCATGAATGCCGTGGGCGATGCCTTGGTATTGGGCGTCATGAGCCTGCGGAATTTTTCCGCGGAAGATTTTGCGGCCTTTCACCCGGCCGGTTCGCTGGGACGCAAATTATTGCGCGTGCGGGAAGTCATGAGCTTTACGATTGGTGAAAATCTTGCGGTGGTCCGCGATACGGTGACTTTACGGCAGGCCATGGCGATGGAAGAATTGCCGGGGCGACGGGCCGGTGCAATGATTGTAATTAACGAACAGGGGTTGCTGGCGGGCATATTTACCGATGGGGACCTGCGGCGAAAATTACGGCAATCAGCCGATGTGCTGGATATGCCGATGGGCGAGGTCATGACCGCCAATCCCAAACGTGTGGATGCCGAAGCGCTTGCCAGCGAGGCTCTGGCTTTGATGAACAAACATCGAATCGATGAATTGCCGGTGGTAGATTCCCGGAACCGGCCCGTAGGTTTAATTGATGTGCAGGATGTTGTAAGCCTGCGAATTGTGGAATAGTCGCCCGGCCGGGCCGGCGTTGATAGTGACAGTCTCTGTACCAGGAGTGAAACAGACATGAACGAGTTGGAAAAATCAGCCCCGCGCGGCTTTACACCGGAAATTCAATTGTTGATTATGGATGTGGATGGCGTATTAACGGACGGCGGGATCATCCGTGATGACAGCGGTCAGCAGATTAAACGCTTTCACGTGCGTGACGGCACCGGCATTGTCTGCTGGCGGAAACTCAATCGGCATGTGGCACTCATTACCGGCAAGGAAAGCATGGTCGTGCAGCATCGGGCGGAAGAATTGGGCATTCAATACGTGTACCAGAATGTCAGCAATAAGCTTGATATTTATAATGATCTTCTGCAGCAACTCGGCTACAGCGATGCCCAGTGCGCTTATATTGGTGATGATTTGCCCGATTTGCCCGTCATGCGCAAGTGCGGCTGCCCAATTGCGGTAGCAGATGCGGCGGAAGAAGTGCGGGCTGTAGCGCGGTACGTGACCAAATTCCCCGGCGGCTATGGAGCTGTGCGTGATGCGGTGGAATGGATGTGTCGGGGGATGAATTTATGGGATCAGGTATTGGCCCGCTATCAGTAAAATGTGGTAGCGCAACTGCTTTAGTTGGATGAGTGTTGAAGGAGGATCGCTTATGCCCGTCATCCAAAGTCCGGCGTCTCGCTTGTAGATGGAGTATTTTCCTTTTGAGTCCCCTTACGCGAAAATTGTTCATCTACATGGGCAGCCTGGTACTGGCGCTGGCGCTATTTCTGGGTCTCAAGGGACATTTTTTTTCATCCAGTGGCAGCGGTACTGGGCACAAAGTCAAACCGCTGCTCATGGCAAATGGCACAGGTGCCACTCATATTTCCATTGACAATCGCAATGCACAGGGTGTGCTGCAATATGTTATGCGGGCCAATCTGGCCAAGCCGGTCGGTGGTGGAGAATACCAACTCATCAAACCGGAGTTACAGTTTTATACTGCCAAGGGACAGTCGATTTTAGTCGATTCTCAAACCGGGGATATGTTGATTGGTGCTACCGGCGGTGGCGGCGCAGGAGGGTTTGATAGCTTTGGCAATCCGTATTTGCGCAAGGGGACGCTGACGGGGCATGTCACCATTACGGCAGGACCGCTGAATTCTTTTAAGCGCGGCGTCGTAGCGCGGCAAGCGGGACAAATTCAAATGACGCTGGGCAAGCCTCTGCATTTTGATTACCAGCAGGGCCTGCTCACCAGCCGAGGCACGGTAGTTGTTCGTGGTGATCAACTGCAATTTGACGGTTCAGATCTGACCGTCGAAATCAATACCGCCAATAAGACCTTGGAAGATTTACAGATTACCCATGGCCGCAGTCTGATGATCATGGGATTATTTAATCATGCCGCAACAACATCCGCGGCGAGAGGTTCGCAATCCCACCCCACCGCCCGGCCGCCTGCGGCCCGCGCACCCGGCCCAAAGGCCGGCACGCCGGCCAAAACCGCCGCCCCGGTGCTGACCACCTACGCGCTGAGTTTTGGCCGCCACGTGCAGGTGGCGCTGGGTGAACAAACCATGCTGGCCAATAAGTTGCGGCTCTATTTTCAAACCGCCGCAAACGCACCGGCCGCGGCCGGCAGTAGCGCCCCAACCGCAGCCCCGCAAACCGGCACACGCCCGGTACCGGCACCGCCATCGACATCAACTAAAACGCAGCAAACACCGACCAATAAAACCGGCAACCCCCCGCTGGTGATCCACTGGAGCGGTCCCTTGGTGCTGCACCCGACACGTCATCCACCGATTGTTCTTTCCAACAGCCGGGAAGTATTTCTTCAGGCTACGGGCACACCGGGCAAGCCGGTGGTTATGCGGGACGGCGCGGCCCGCACCGGCTATGCGGCAAAAGTTACCTACGATTCAGCACTGCAAAGCGTCACGATGCTGGCGACGGCAAAACAACCGGTGCGGCTGCGGGACACCTCCACAGGATCCATTACCTGTGAAACGCTGGTTTACAGCAATTTGACGCATCATGCCATGCTTACCGGGCCGGGGCATTTTGCCATGACCGGTGCGGCAGCGGGAAAACAATCCTGGAAGGGATCCTGGCTGAAACAACTGGCCGTGCAGCTTTCGCCCGGTGCTGGAACATCCCGCACTGCGGCTGTGACACCGGCGATTGGACAAGGGAAACTGGCGGTTAAAGAAATAACGATTACGGGTGCAGCCAAACTTGCTGACAGCCAGACTTCGCTGCACGCCGATACATTTACCGCCCAATTTGTTCCCACTTCCGGAAAACATGGCGGCAGCGCGTTAAGTCAATTTGCTGCCGATGGCGACGTAACCATTGCCTCGGCCAATCCGGGTTTACCGACGGCAGATACCAATCGCATGCAATGCTTACATCTAATACTATTGACCCGCCGCCCCAAGGCATCAGGCAACCCTGTACCCGATGAGTTAAAAGCCCATGGCCGAATAGCCCTGACGTTCTACCAGAAAGCTGCCAAGACCGGGGGAATCCCGGAAAAATTTACCATCAGCGCGGACATGCTCCACGCACATCTGGTGAGCCGCAGGGGTTCCCGCAGCACAGCAGCGTCCCCCCTGACAGGCAATCCGGGGGGACGCCTGACCATCGGACGATTCCGTATCTGGAACAATACTATTATACATATCTACCATATTGGACGGCCCATCAGAGCCACAGCGTATGAATTATCCGGAGATCGCGCCGCCGGTGCGGTCACGCTGCGCTCAGACCGCTCGGGGAAAATTCCAGCAGCCATTTATCAGGGAGCCGATTGGCTCAAGGGCAGAACCATTGAATTGCAACGGAAACTCCAGCAGGTAACTGTTCCGGGCATCGGCGAATTAAGCATTCCGGAATCGTCCAAAGCTGCCGAGCCGCGCGTGGACGTTTCATGGCACCGTCACATGCAATATTCCGCCAAATTCCGCCAAGCCAGTCTCGCGGGGCACGTCGTAGCCGCTCTGGTGGGCCGGAGAGATCAGCACAGCAGTCTCACCGCGCCGGCCATGCTCATACACTTCCTGCGCCGTACCAAGGACCGCAATGCCATGAAATTGGCGCAGTTGGTGGCTTCCGCCCCGGCGGGCGGCGGACAGGTGATAGCCCGCGACTCCAGTTACAGCAAAACGGGGAAGCAGTTGACCGGCATGCGGTTGGATTGCCGGAAATTGGCCTACAATGCCATTGAAAATCTGCTCAAGATTCCCACCGCCGGGGAAATGGTTCTGCTGGACTACCGCCCCGCCACTACGGCCAATGCCGCTCAACAACGCGGACAGAGCGCTTTTTCCTGGCAGCAGTCGCTGGCGTATCACGGCAACACCGGATTAATCACGCTGCGCGGAAAAGTTCACATGCGGTTTCGGCCCACCAAACCGCTGCCACATTTGTCGGCAACTGCCGGCGGTAACACGATAAATCCGAATGCAGGTATGGTGCTGTTAGACGCGGATGAATTGCTGGCGAAATTAAACCGCACCGCTTCGGCAGGAAAAACTGGGGTAGATCTGGGCATGGCCGGCCCGACCCGCCTGCAAAACGTTACCGCCGGCAACGCCGCCCTGGAGGTCAACGGACTTAATCTCGATGCCGGTATGTTAAAATTTGACGCCGCCGATGAAATTGCTCAGGCGTATGGCCTTAACGGCCAAAACGCGATGTTCTCCAATGTCAGCGGCACCCTGCACGGTCAGGCCCGGCACATTATCTGGAATCTTTCCAAAGCCCGAGGCGGCGTTACCCTGATTCAACCCACCGGTACGGCCAGTTTACCCTGATGCCGGGGAGCCTGCTCAGCGATCCTATATCGGCAGGGGCGGGGCGGGAGCATCGGCAAGGCTTCGACATGTTGCAATATAATCGCTGACGCGCTGCTTGAATGCAGCATCAAGCTCAAAGGGAATCTCGGTAGCCAGCGGAATTCTTTCCCGGTCGGCGCGCAGGCAGAAAAGCTGCCCCGGCCCGGCCGGGCCGATGATCAGGTCGGTCAACAGCGGACCGTTTGGGGGGCGATATTCAAACGCCATCAGCGGGCAGGGGCCGCCCAGCACACCCCGCAGCGATGCAATCCAAATTTTCGCGGAGAACCAGGGGGCAAAGCCCTCCATCGGCAAACGCAGTGTTTCCGTGCGGCCCGTGCCGCCCTGCCGGCCACAACTTTGAATGGCTTTCTCCAAACTATAGATAATGCGCACCGGTGCATCAGTCGCAGACTGATCCGCCGCCAATACACGGGCCATGTGTGCACCGGCGACGATGCGGTCCGCTTTACCGTCGGCCGGCGGCAGGGTACCGGTCAACTGATCCAGGCTATGCTGCGACGCCTGCACCGCCGACCGCACCGCAGACGATGTCGCCGCAGCACTTGCCTCATCCCGGAGCTTAAGAATCATCGGCCCGACTAGTTCCACCAAATCGGCCAGAGAATATCCCCTTGCCTGTACGGCGGTAACCAGCGGATAAAGGCTGCGGCCCTTGCCATCCCGCGATGCGGACACCGACGCGAGAATGTAATAATCTTCAGCACTGTAAATAAGTAGATGATCAAATTCGTTTAATCGCTGGGATTCCGGCAGATGGGCCCAGGCACCCGAGTCGATATTCCCGCCGATGCCCTGCACATAGAAAAGATGTTTGAACGTCAGCATCTCCGGAAATTGATGCCCCACATCCTCCATGTGATCATCCCACCCGGGATGCTTGCCGAAAACGGTCACGGCAAGCAGCGGCGGACGCCCGGCGGCAGGCATAATTTTGGCGGCGAACTTCTGAAAAAACTGACCCAAGCGGACACCTTCTCATAAATACCCTGCGGGCATCGGTTGTTATTTCTTTTCCTTCGGCCATTGCGACAACGGCGGTAAGGCACGGGAAAACACCATCTCAAGCGTCATGGTACGCAGCTTCTTAAACTGGTCCACCGTGTGAATGTGCACCAGCCAAGTCTTGCCGTCTTTGGTTGTTCCGCCGTAGCGCACCAGCAACTTCAAGGCCGCCCACGGCCCATGCAACACCAAGCTATGAGAAGGCTTGGTTCCCGCAACCGCTGGATCGGTCTCGTAGAAATTAAGCTTCAGGGTTTGTTGCGTCTTTTCGGGGATGGAAATGCTGCCCAGATCATCATTGGACAAAGACCGGAAACTTGCCGTTCCCAGACGTTTGCCGGCGTCGTTAATCGTTAAGTACGGCCAGATAATTTCAACAGTATTATCATTGGCATCCTGCTTGATAGCCTGCGTAATAAGCAGCTTACACCGCAAAGCATTGCTCCCGTTGACGCCAAGAATCGCCGAGAGAATTTGCCGGATCGCCGCGACCGTTGTGCGAGAATAGCCGAAATGCCAATAGGAAACATTCCCCTGCAGAATGCGAAGCTGCCGGTTAACCTGGGAATCCGGGGTGAGAATCTCATCCGCGGAGACAGCCTTGGGTAAGGCGGAAAAGTGTTTTGCCAAGGCTCGGATTTGCGCCGGCGACCATTCGTGTTTGAAACTCCTGTTCACGGCTGTGGGAATAAACAATGGAAAAAACGGCTTGGACTGC
>JAKBCC010000024.1 GCA_021808105.1 Planctomycetota bacterium | reverse complement strand
GCACGGATTGTACTACTTCACGCAAATGACGCCCGTGCCCGGCTGGAGCGATGATCCATCCCGTTTTATGGGGCAAAAATGCGCTGCCGTGTTCGCAACTGTGGACTGCATTCAACGCTGGCGGTACACGCGTAGTGCTGCGTATGCCAAAAAAATCTGGCCCTTTCTCACGGGTGTCGCGGATTTCTGGGATCATTATCTGAAACTACAGAATGGCTTGTATGTGGATATCAACGATGCCGCCGATGAGGGCTTTCACCGCAATGATGTGAATCCTGCCGCGGATTTGGCCTTTATCCATCTGTTGTACCAGAACCTGATTCCCATGAGTCGGCAGTTGCATAAAGGCGCAGCCCAACGGCGGCGCTGGGCGGATATTCTTAATCATTTAAGCCCCCTGCCGGTAGTACCACCCTCAGATGTCGATAAAATTTACGTTGCCCCGCCCTCCCGCACGCTTATGGATTTATTGGGTGCCCGGCGCACCGGCGCCAAGCTGGTGCTACGCTTCGCACAAAAAGGTACAGGCTGGGCCAATCGCAACTATGCATTGCGGTTTGGCCCCCGAAAGCGGGCGGTCATCACCAGTTCCAGTGCGGGAATGGATTCACTTCAGGCCGTATTTCCCGGTTGGCAGATCGGCTTGGAAAGCTCGCCAAAAATGCTGAAGGCCGGGCGTGACACCACCGAACTTATGCGAATCTGGTACGATGCCAATGATTCCTCCAGCTTTTATCCCGCGGCCGCCGCCGTCGGCTATAACCCGGAAAAAATCCTGCGTCATCTGCATATATTCGTGCGGCACAATGCGTTTCCCAACTTTGCCTATAACATTCACAACGGCGGTATTGAAAATGAGGCCACCGTGCCCGTGACACTGTGCGCCATGCTGATTCAAAGCTATCAGCAAAACATTCATCTTTTTCCGGATTGGCCGCCGAATCGTGATGCCCGATTCGGCAACCTGCCGGCCTGCGGCAATTTTCTGATTTCCAGCGAAATGCGGGCCGGGCGTGTCGCGTATGTACAAATCATCAGTAACGCGGGCCGGCCCCTGCGGCTAAGCAATCCGTGGCCGAAACAAAGCGTCCACTATCAGATTGTCGGCGGAAAACAGGGGACGCTAAGCGGAGCCGTGCTTATGATGCCCACCCATGCCGGTGAAATAATCAGCTTGCGGGCGGGACGGTAAATCCCGCCAATAGTCCGCTCCATCACAAGCAAAATCCGGCACCGTCAGTGCCGGACTCCCGGCCGTCGATGAGGTGTCGATTCATTGCCCAGCCGTGTGGCGGCGTGTCAGCGCGAATTGCGAGCACTACGTACAGCGCATAAATTTATTTCTACAGCGCAAAACGCCGCAGACAATCGGGTGGCAATCGCACGGTTGCGCCGTCTGTGCTGTGCGAAAATCGAAGCTCTTGGCGGCCGGGATATACGCTTAAACATGTTGATGATAGCGGCTTTGGTGGGCCGATGGCTCGTGCGTGGATGGCCCCTGCGGCCTAAAGGCAAGCGATGATATGGCTATTTAATCCGAATATTCCTGGGCGCTGCCCCGGATTTGACAAATAGTTTGGCGACGTTTGCAATGAGAAAAGTTCATGAGGCTTTGTTGTAGTACCTAAGCTAACTTTAATAAGGGAAAATTCTATGGCGATGTCGGGCATTCGGGAAAAAATGAATGAAAATCAGAAGCCGTTTATTATTGGGGGCATTGTTATGGTATGTCTGGCCCTTGGACTGTTAATCTGGGAATTAAAGCCCGTCAGCGCGCCGTCCGCCCCCAGCAGTTATTATTTTTATGATATGTCCAATGGCAGTATTACCACCGAGCCGGCCACCGCCATTTCGCCGCTGAAGGGTGCCGACGGTAAAGATACGCTGGTACAGGCATTTTTCTTCACCTGCAGCAGTTGTGGAGAAAAAAAGATCGGCTACCTGTTGAAGTACACCCGCCGTGCCCGGGCGGCAAAAGCCCTCCTTGCCCAGCCGCCCGGCGGCGCGATGACCGCGCAGCAATCGATGCAATTCAATTCCTCGCTTTCCAAATACCAGGTTGCAGTTGCCATGGGCACCCTGGTGCGTTTGCCCGCGAAAGGCGCGCGCTGGTATCCCATCGCCGGCCCGGCAGGCTCCCAGATAACCAGCCCTCCCCGCTGCTCCGGAAGCGGGCTGGCCAAAGCCTGCCTGCCCTGAAAAAAAGGTGTCAGGTACCTTTAAATTGAAGAAATCCATCCTGAACAACCGCAGCAACTGACGCGAAAGTTCCGCGATTCGATCCGGGATGGCGTGATGGAGAAGCTCCGCGCCCTGAACTGGCCCTTGCTTAAACAAGCTTCTATCGGAAAAAACAAAACCGGCCGCCCTTTCTATTCGATCAGGCGGCCGGCTTCAGGAAGGTAGATTGGCTATTACAGTCACGTCCTTAGGGGTGTCCACGGTCGGTGTTGGAGAATGCCTCCCCATGGCCATCGCCTGACACACCCTTTACGAAATGGGCGTGTTCCTGTAACCGCGCGGGCATCGCCTTACTGCGGTTGCTCTTCAGCTGCCAGGGTGGCCCGGACCGAGGCAAACTGACTGGCCGAGACCTGCCAATTAGGCTGCCAGTGCAGGTTCCATACATCCGCGAGTTGCACGCTCTCGGCGTGACCGTCGGCGAAGACAAAATTAGTGATATTGCCGTGCCGGTTCGTTATATACCGTGTCATGTAGTCCCACCACACGAAACCGCCGTAGCCGCCGGAAAGGCTGGTTCCCGGGCTGTCCCAGTTATCCGGTCCGCCGTCGGGCATTACGCCGTCGCCGATCAACGGAGTGTTACTGTTAGGTTGGCCGCCGATTCCAAAAAAATCGCTGGGTGCCCCGCCGGTCCAGCCGGCCGGGGCAAAGTTTGGCGCGCTCTTTCCCGTCATTATCGGTGACGCGGAATAGTTGTACATCCAGTCGTTGAAGGTGTAGCTGCAAAAGAACGTACCGGCACCAAACTCTCCGGGCGGGTTCAGAAATGCATCAGGCACGCGCCCCGTATTCATTGGGCCTCCGGTGAGATTTTCGCACATCACCGTCGTCCACGGGGTCACCGAATCAGGAGACGGCTGAAGCCACCCGGCGGTACTGTTAATTGTAGTCATCGGGCACAGGAACACTTTGGGCGTTGCTTCAAATGGTGCAAGGTATTCGAACCAATTCCCGGCATTCCAAGACCCCACCTGTCCATTGTTCGTGTTGTCCCAGTTACAGATCATGGTTGAGTATTCCGAGACGTACTCATTATATCCGAGTCCCAGTTGACGCAGATTAGACTGGCAGAGCGTAACCTTTGCCAGCTTTTGAGCCCTTGCCAACGCCGGCAGCAATAGCGCGATCAGCAGTGCGATGATGGATATAACCACCAGCAGCTCAATGAGCGTGAAGCCTTTCGCCTTCCGATTGTGATTTGTGGCTTTCATAAATGAGGTCCTCCGAAGAAAAAGTACCTGTTCCTTCTGTTTTCAACCGCGGGCGACACACCCGCAGTTGCGTAGTTGTAAAATCGTCCACCTCGAGTTATCAAGACCCCACCAATAATAACGATTCAAAAACCCGACGCCACTGCGTACAGCGCATAAATTTATGTGTACAGCGCAAAATTAATTTCGTCATGCTGGCGACTTAATGGAGTGTTGCAGGGTCGCCAAAACAAACGCGTCTCGTGCCTTTAATTCGAGGAATTCCGCGAAAAACAACCTGGGAGCCTGTCCGAGAATGGCCGCAACCCGGCCATTACTCGGACCGGCGCTTGGGCCGTAGAAAAAAATAGAACCGGACGCCCTTTCCATTCGATCAGGCGGACGGCTTCAGGAAGGTAGGTTGATGAGAGATAATTGCGATTCCAAGAGGGGCGGAATTGCCTGCGGGCAATCCCTCATTTTTAACCTGCTAAAAGCCTGATTCCCCACGGGCCAAGGCGCGGCCCGTGGGGAAGTCAAGTAATTTTATTACTGACCGCCCGGTGAGGTGGCCAAGAAATCTCCGGTTGGAAGGTTGCTTACCGGTGGCTTCGCCGTGTTGCTTCCGCCGGGAACGCTCGCAGTGTAAGAGAATGTTTCCGCATGGTCGTCGGCAAACACGCAGTTCACTTGGTGCGTGGTGCCATAACCGTGGCGCCATCGCAGCCAATAAGCGTTCTCCCAATTACCCACGGTCCGCATTGGGCCCATATCCGGGCCGGGATTGATACCGACGAGGACACTTCCAGTGGGATTGGTGGTAGTTGGTTGGATCGGATCACCGAAGTACGGCAAGGCGTTGTTCGAGCCATTCCAAAAATAACTGATGCCGTTGTTCTGCAATGTGCCGCCCCAGTTCGTGGGGTGGGTCAGATTACTATTATTGACAGAGTGTTCCCCGTCCATGAACATGACAACTTGTGATCCGCGGCCACCAATATTGGAGAGCTTGTACCCGTCCGGCTCGCCAGGCCACCCTTGACCGGGTGTCATGCGATAACCAGCGGGGAACAATTCCTCATTTGCCTGGTAGTCCCACCGTTGGATTGGCCAGCCCCCCGAGAGCCAACTTGCGGCTGCCGGACAACGGAAGATTGGGGAGATGAGAACGCCGGAGGGCGGATTGCCCAATGGCCATTGCCAACGATCATACTGAGCCAGAGGGGCATCGGGCTGGGGCTGCAAATACACTTGCAATTGTGTAATCCAAGTGGAGGTCATCCAGGTTTGGGACCCGCCGATAATGGGGCCGGGAACGCCATTTGTGATCGTCGGCGTTGGGCCGGGGCTGTCGGGCAAGCCAACTCCCAGTGGTAGCACACCCATGTTTTCATTGGCGTACATTTGGGCGACCAGCCCCAACTGCCGAAGGTTCGATGCGCAGGATACCGTTAATCCTGCGGCCTTTGCCCGCGCGAGTGCGGGCAGTAACAGGGCGATCAGCAATGCGATGATGGATATAACCACCAACAACTCAATGAGCGTGAAGCCTTTCGCCTTCCGATGATAATGTGTACTTTTCATACGTTACGTCCTCCGAATAAAAAAACGAACTGACCCTTGCTGTTTCCAGCCGCAGGCAACACACCCGCGATTGTCCGCTCGTGCTCCGTCAATCCTCATATTCAGGCGTGACAGAGCACCAGTCGTATAATCGGCCATTTCCCATACCAAGACCCCTAATAAATAATCCATACTCAAAAGCTTGACGCCGATGCGTAAAGCTCATAAATTTATTTCTACAGCGCAAAATCATTTTCGGTAATCGGGCGCTCAAATGGAGTGACATATTATGAGACGGCCGGCTAAATTTACGCGAATTCGCCGCAAGGGGCCTAAACGCGTGGCCCTATTTCTCGAAGATATGGGACCCTATGGCGAGCGCGCCATGCAGGCCATCGCGCAGTTTGCCCGAGGCCGGGGAACCTGGCGCGTCGACATGGCCAACTTTGGCGAAGTCGACACTGAGGACGTTGCCGCTGGAAATGTTGATGGGCTTATCTTCGGGCGATGGGGAGCCTTGCCTGCGCTCCTGAAGGCCATCACCCATAGCGGCGTGCCCGCGGTGGATATTTCCGGGGCGGATGATGTTCAATCACCTCCGGCCCGGGTGATGCCCGATGATCGCGGCGTGGGAATGATGGCGGCCGAACATTTTCTCGCACGCGGTTTTGAGCACTTCGCGTATTACGGCCTGCCCGAGGAATTTAATCATCGCTGGGAAAAAGCCCGGCGGGATGGTTTCCGCGACACGCTTGCCGGCCGCGGCTTTTCAACGGATTGCTTCAGCGGGTCCGCCCGCGGCTGGAATGAACTGCATGATAATGTCCACCTGGCCGCTTTGAGCCGCTGGTTGATCAAGCTGCCCAAGCCCTGCGCGTTGCTGGCTTGCATTGACGCCTTCGCCTATGAAATTCTGCGCCTGTCACGTGAGTCCGGCCTTGCCGTTCCTGAAGATGTCGCGGTCTGTGGCGTGGATAATCGCTTGTGGATTTGCATGTTGGCCAACCCCACCATTACCAGTATCCCCCTCGACGGCGTGCAGGCCGGGTCACGCAGCGCCCAATTGCTTGCCAAATTAATGGCCGGCCGCTCGGCTCCGCCGGATCCGATACTCATCGCGCCATTGCCCATTGAACAGCGCGAATCTACCGATGCTTACGCCTTCCATGACGCCGATGTGGTCGAAGCTCTGCATTACATTCGCGATCATTGCAACCGCCCGATTACCGTAGTGGATATGCTGCAGGCTATCCCCGTCTCCCGCCGATCGTTGGAAATGCGGTTTAAAAACTTGACCGGCCAGACGCTGCAGGCGGAAATCTGGAGAGCGCATCTGGACCGTGCCAAACGGCTTCTGCTGGAAACAGATCAATCGATCTATGATGTTGCCGAAAATGCGGGGTTCAGAACATCCGCAACTTTTAATGTCATGTTTCGCCGGGCCATAGGCAAGACGCCCACCGAGTTCCGTCGGCAAGCGAAATTGCCGATGCGACAGCCGTGAGTGTGTGCTGGGTTATTGGCGACGGAGCGAAGCGCTTCGTGTCATGGAACCTTGTTCCGCGCCGATCTCAACGCTGCCGCATTGAGCTACGGGTACCCATTGCAGGTGTGGCCGCGGCGGTGCCGCGGGCGGCAAGGCGTGAATTCGTATATTATTAGTACCGATGGGCGTGGCAATTTTTCCGGGCGGGGTAAAAAAGCCGCCTTTTCAAAGGAATGCTGAAGCCCACCGGGATAAACCCGGTGGCTCGCCGGTCGAGTTGATGCGGGGTGCCCGGAAATATTGCCACACCCGTACCGAGCCGGAACGGTTGGCGGAACGGTTGGCGCTCTTCTGCGGCGCGGCTCTTGGGTGTATCATTCCGGTGAGGTATGCCATCGTCCCCGGCGCATGGCCCATGCCCGCAATCACGCCGATGCAAACGGCGATGACCCGGGCCGTGTGCGGAAGTAAACGAACCGCTGCCGGCGTGAGCAGGTTTGATTGGAACTTTACAGACAATGAATAAACTCACAAAGAAATCGATCGTTGATGTGGCGCAGCGGACACTTTATCCGCCGGAGGCCTTTGAATTTGTGCGGGAAGGTCTGGCCATAACTGTGCAGCGTGTGCATCCTGTTGAGACCAGCGAAGAATTGGCCGAGGGGCAGCGGCACGTGTCGGGTCGGGATCTGGCGGGGGGGCTACGTGATTTGGCCATCTGCAAGTACGGTATTTTAGCCGGCGCAGTATTGGCGCATTGGAATATTCGCACTACCATGGATTTTGGCAAAATCGTTTTCACGATGGTGGAAAGCGGTATTATGCACAAAACACCGGAAGACAACGTGGAAGACTTTCGGGATGCGTTTAATTTTGATGAGGCCTTCACCGCTCCCCGGCGTCCGCTAACAGTCGGAACACCGGTCTTCGATCTCAGGTTGAGATAAGGGCGGCCGATTACAATGCACCATAGGCAGGCACCCAGGTGCCTGGAAAATACAGGGATGTCTTTTTTTATCAACAAGGGGAAACAGGCGTGATTACAAAATTTTCAAAACGTATGATTCTGCTCGGGATTGCCGGCCTGCTGCTTGCCGGCTGCACCTATCAGCAGCCGCCGGTGGATTTGACCGCACCGTCACATTTTACCCTTAGCGTCATTGACGGCACCCACCGCAGGTCAGCCATTGCTGTGCCAATCCCTGCATCATCCAATATTCTGCCTGATACGCAGGCCCTGATCGGTTCTGTCGGTCCATGGTCCCTGAAGCCTGATGAAACCGGTACGCTTAATGAAGTCATCATTAACGGCCCCATGTATGATGTAAACGTGATGTCCGACCAGTTAGTGATCCGCTTCCATCATGATCCCAATCAGGTGGGTGCGGTATCTGCGGTGATCACCCGGCAGCAGTATGACCAGATTCGCGACGACGCGATGGTGACGGTACAGCCGGATCAATGGAAGAAAATCACCTACGGCCCCAATCCTTGAATGTCCGTCGCTTTCCTTACGGCGCGTTTGACGGCATACTCTCTATCATGAGGTGGCTGACATTTTTCCTGTTGCTCTATTTTGCCACGGCCCTGCAGGCCGCGAACTTGGGGCAATGGAGTGAATTCGGTTATTTTCATATCGAATATATTTTCATGCTCGCTGTGTTCTATGCGCTATTTGCCGAGAAGGATGGTGCCTTGCTGGCCTGTTTCTGGTGCGGGCTTATGTATGACCTTACCGGCCAGACGATTGTCGGATTAGATGCGATTCTCGTGGGCATGATTGCCCTGGGTATTATCAGCATCCGCATGCACATTTTCCGAGCCAGCGTGCTGGGGCAGATGGTCATCACGTTTCTGGCGGTGCTGCTGTTCCTGGCCGGGCGCGTGGTATTGGGCCATCTGGCCCTGTATTTCGCCGGGCGGCCCGTACCGATTATCAACATTCTGGCCTATATCGGCGTGATATTATCCAGCAGCCTGTATACCGCGGCCGTGGCACCCTGGATTTTCCGCGCCTTATTTTTGCTGGGGGATATGCTGGGCTTCGATATGCAGCATCGCCGGGGCATGGCCCGCTGATTAAGGCCGTCCACTTTCCACTGAATGCGGAGATGCACTATCGACGGCAGATCCACAGTGGGGGGGGGTATGTTCCATGCAGCGGCGCGTTGAAATTCTCGGCGGCATGACGCTAAGATCATACAGATCAATAGCGCAGAGAGTATCCGGTTATGCGGCGACAACAATAGAGGTATCCCCATCCCGATGTTAAGGCGGCGATTAATCATGCTGGTTGTTCTGGCCGCCCTGGCAATGGCCGTCATTGGTACGCGCTTAGCGGCACTGGAAATTTTTCAGCATCAGCATTGGCGGGATGAAGCCCGCAGTTTTACCTATCGCCACTACATGATTCCCACGCGACGGGGTGAAATTACGGATCGTGACGGTCGGCTTCTGGCGGTGGAAACGCCTTGTTATAACCTCGCGATTGAATATCAGGCGATGAACCATGACGCCCTGTGGATCACGGCGCTGGCCATTCGCCATCTGGAGCCTCTTAAATTATCCCGTGCCCAAATGCTTATCCGCTTGCCGGTGGAAAAACGCAAAATTAACGCGGACTTGGATCGTATGCCGGAATCCATCGCGGATCATTGCGGCGTGCCGCTGGGGCAGGTGCTGCACAGCTTCGATGTTATCCGCAGTCGCATGCAGTTGCTGCGGGAAGATATCTGGACCGTGCGGTATTCACATCTCGGGCATTCGGGAACGTCCCCCGATGATCTTGATGAGCAGATGGGTCTGGCCAACAGCATCGATCTGGCGGAAGCCCATGAGGCCCATACGGTGATTCCCGATATTGGCTTTACCGCCGCCGCCTATTTCAAAAAGCACGCACGCCGGTATCCGGGCCTGGTGGTGCAGGCCGGAATCCACCGGATATATCCCTATAACGATGTCGGGGCACATCTGATCGGCTATATGCGGCAAGTCACCGCAACGACGGTGCAACAGCATCCGTTTGTGCTTCCGCGTCTGGTTGCCGGCAGCCTGCGGGATACGCCCGGGCATCTGAAGGGGTATTTGCCCGGCGATACCATGGGAGCCACGGGTGTGGAACATGCGGCTGAAAACTTATTACGCGGCGTCCGCGGTGTGCGCCTGGTGAATCTGGAAGGTCATCAGGTAAAAGCGGATTATCGCAAGCCGCTTCCGGGGCAGAACGTCCGTTTAACGCTGGATATTAATTTGCAGCGGGCGCTACGGGAAAAGTTAGAGGACCCCACAACACACCTGTTATATTTTAACGGGCAGATGCACAATGCTGCGGTGGTGGTATTGTCCGTAGTGCATAATCGCGTGCTGCTGATGCTTTCGGAACCGGGTTATAACATTAACACGGTTCACAAAAATTATGCTTTGCTGCTGAAAGATCCAAGACTGCCGCTGATGGATCGCGCCATGTCCAGCGCCTTTCCCCCCGGCAGCATCGTCAAACCGCTGGAATCCTCCTTTGCCATGACGCTGGGAGTTATTACGCCCCAAACTGTCATCAACTGCGGCCCGGAACTGTTTCCTGATCACCCCAACGTGTTTCGTGATGATTCATATCCTTACGGCCGTGGCCCCACGGATGTGGTCTCCGGTCTGGAGGAATCCTGCGACGTATTTTTTTATAATGTCGGTATGCGACTGGGGCTTACCCGATTGGTGGCCGGTTATCGCAGTTACGGGCTAGGCTCGCCCACGGGTATTGGTCTGGCGGAAGAGACCAGCGGTTATCTGCCGCCCGCGGATCAGGCACTTAGTAAAATAAAGCGTCTGGATGACGCGATTATGATGGGGATCGGGCAGGGGCCGATGGCTGTCACGCCCTTGCAGATGGCCAATGCCTACGCGGCCATGTTACGCGGCGGAATGTGGATGCAGCCGCAGCTCATTCAGCAGTTTCACCGCCCGCCGGCACGCAAGATTAACATCAACACATCTTATCTTAAATACATATATAAAGGTATGTATCTGGTGGTGCACGGCCCGCTGGGAACCGCTAATATGGATCATTTTACACTTCCGGTGGAAGGGAAAACCGGCACCGCGCAAACCGCTGAACTGGTGCAACAAAACGGCAAAACCACCGTGGTCAAAGGCGATGATGGCTGGTTTATCGGTTGCGTGCCCGCTGATCATCCCAAATATATTATCGCGGCCGTGGTGGAAATGGGAGGCTATGGCGGACAGGTCGCCGGCCCGATCGTTCAACAGTGTATTGAGCTTATGCAAAAGCGGGGCTACTTGCCGGAGGCCGCCAATCCGTGAGCGACAAGCGTGAAGAGTATCCGCCTTTTCTGATGGCCGGCTTGGCCCGTGGGAATTCCCGTTCATCCCGCGGATCCTCGCTGCCGGAAACGCTCTGGCATCGGGTCATGCCGGAACTCGTGGCGACACGGTTAGCATGGCTGATGCTCCTGGCCGTGGCGTTGTTGTGCGCCGCGAGTCTGATGGCCGTGCGAATTTGCGGGCGCGGGCTGATGGTCCGGCAGGAAATCCATATTCTCGCAGGTGCCGCGGTGTTGCTGGTGCTTCTGACGGTGAACTACCGCAAACTTGGATATGCGGCCTACGGCTTTTTTATTTTTACCACGCTGCTGCTTATCGCCGTTCGGTTCGCGCGTCCGATTAAAGGCAGTCACCGCTGGTTTATTCTCCCCGCCGGCGTGGACCTTCAACCCAGTGAACTGGCGAAAATATCTTTTGTCATGTCTGTCGCATGGTGTCTTCGCATGCATAAAGACATGCGGCAATTTCACAAGTTGATTCTTCCATTTATCTTTGCCATTATTCCCATGAGTTTGATTCTTATTGAGCCGGATCTTGGCACAGCGCTGCTTTTTCCTCTGGTGCTCTACGCCATGCTTATTGCCGCCGGTGCCAAATTCCGGCATCTTCTGGCCATCGCGCTGATTGCCATGGCCGTGGCTCCCGGCTGTTATCCGTTGCTAAAGCCCTATCAGAAACAGCGCATTGTGGCCTTGTTTGTGCATGGCAAACCCACGCATCATCAGCTCTCCGGCGAACTGTATCAGAAACGCCAGAGTGAAATTGCCGAAGGCAGCGGCGGTTTGACCGGGCAGGGGCTGGAAGGCACCGTTGAAATTCGCCATGGACTTTTACCCGAAGCCTCCAACGATTTTATCTTCGCGGTTGTAGGCAGTCAGTGGGGTTTTGCCGGTGCTCTTGGCATTGTGGTTCTATATCTCATATTTTTCGCTTCCTGCATGGAGACGGCGGGTGAAGCGGCAGACAGCTTCGGGCGGCTGCTGGTGGTGGGGTTATCCTGTATGCTGATTCTGCAAGCGGTTATTAACATCGCCATGACCACCGGGATTATTCCCGTGGTGGGTATCACGTTGCCGTTTATGTCTTACGGCGGCAGCGCCATGCTGGCGGATATGCTGGCCATGTCGCTGATTCTTAACGTCGCCATGCGCGGGGGCCGCCTGATTCCCGGCAGCCGGGAACGTCCCGCTGCCCGCGGGTAATGGGACACGATACGATTATTTCTACCGCGACACACCCGCCGCCATTCGCTATAATCTTTCCATGATGCAGGACTCGGACAATCCATCGGATAATATCGCTCGTACAACCGGTGAAAGTGACTCTTCCGCTGTGTCCAACGCGTCTGCACCCACCCCGGGCCAACCGCCCCCAAAGGAATCACCCCGCGTTCCGCCGCCGGAACTTGATCCCCGTCGGCGCGGATTTTTTGCCAAATGTTTAAGTGATATTCTTGCCCCGGTGGCCGGCTTAATTGAAAGCCGCATGGATCCGGTCACGGATATATTTGAAGGGCAGTTTGCCCCGCCGAGTTATGACGATGATTCTTCACCCATGATGCCCGGCCTGCACCGGTCCATGGAGCCGCAAACAATTTTGCGTCCGCCGGGGGCCAAACCTCCAGGTGAATTTGAATCCGTGTGCTCACGCTGCGGAGCCTGCGTGGAAGCGTGCCCGGTTAAGTGCATTCAGATCGATGCCTCCGCGTGCGTCGGCGACGGGTATCCGTATATTGCCCCGGCCATCGCACCGTGCGTGGTCTGTGATGAGTTGGCGTGTATGAAAGCCTGCCCGACCGGAGCCTTGACTCTGGTAGATAAACTTTCCATCCGCATCGGCTTGGCGGAAGTAAAACATGAAACGTGCCTGCGCCATCACGGCGAAGATTGCCGCCTGTGCCTGGAAGCCTGCCCGATTGGTGAAAACGCCATTATTGTCAGCACAAATTCCGGCCGGGTTCTGGTAAAACCCGGCGGGTGCACCGGCTGCGGCATGTGCGAACAAGCCTGTCCCACGCATCCCACCGCCATTACCGTGCAGCCGCCAAGACGGATGGAAGAGCTGCCGGAAGATTAAATTCCCTATAACATAGATCACAGGAAACCCCGTGCGGATTTGTCGCCGGGCTGAATATTTTAGTTTGGAAGGTTTTATGTCAGATAACAAAGAACGGGAACTCGGCACCACATTGGATATCAAACTGGATTCCGCAGGCCTGCTGACAGCGGTGGCGGTGGATGCCGATACCCAGGAGGTTTTGATGGTGGCGTTTATGAACCAGGCGGCGTTGGAAAAAACCATCGCCACGGGCAAAGCCACTTACTGGAGCCGATCGCGGGGAAAATTCTGGGTAAAGGGCGAAGAAAGCGGGCACATTCAGGAAGTACAGGAATTGCTTGTGGATTGTGATCAGGATGCCGTGGTCATGAAGGTGCGGCAAAAAGGGTCGGCCTGCCACAATGGCTTTCGTTCCTGCTTTTATCGTAAAATTGTGCCCGGTGACAGCATCACTTCCACAAAGCTGGAATTTGTGCTCCAGCGCCAGGTTGATCCCGCCCATGTCTACAAAAAGTAACCATGGGTTTAAGGCGGGCGAAGGGGTTGCTTTCGTGGAAAAAGCAGCCTAGCATTGTGGCTCTCGCACAGAGTCTGTTTGGACACAAAGGTGTCATCACTCAGACGGGAAAGCTGCCATGCGGTGGAAGCATGGGTGCCGGAGATGAACCTTTGACTCGGGTAGTCGATATGATGGGAAATCCAACTGAAAAAGCACCGGCAAAACTTGCCGACGTGCAGTCCGCGCAGGATAAACGCAACATCGCCATTGATAAAGTGGGTGTCAAGGCGGTGCGCTATCCGATCACGTTGCGCACACCCGACGGCGGAGAGCAACATACCGTCGCCCTGATCAATTTATATGTGTCGCTGCCCAAGCATAAAAAAGGCACCCACATGAGCCGATTTCTGGAAATTCTCAATCGGCATCATCGCAGCATAACATCCACTCAGATCATTCCGATTTTGCATGAAATGAAAAGCAAGCTTCTCGCGGATGACGCCCTGATTGAAATGACCTTCCCTTACTTCATTGAAAAGCAGGCTCCCGTTTCCGGTGCCCGCGGCCTGATGGATTATGTCTGCTCATTTGAAGGGGTCAGTAACGGATCCGATGATTTTATCCTGGGGGTAAAAGCCCCGGCCACATCCTTATGCCCGTGCAGCAAGGAAATTTCCGCCTATGGTGCCCACAATCAGCGCTGCGAAATCAGCGCCCGCGTGCGGTTTACCGGTGATCTATGGATTGAGGACCTCGTAAAAATTATGGAATCCGCCGCCAGCGCTCCGGTGTATGCGGTGCTCAAGCGACCGGATGAAAAATTTGTTACCGAGCAGGCCTTTGATAATCCGAAATTTGTGGAAGACATCATCCGCGATCTGGCCTTGGCGATGGAAGAAAATCCCCAGATAACCTGGTACAGCATTCAAAGCGAAAACTATGAATCCATCCACAACCACAACGCCTTTGCCCAGATCGAACGCGATAAACGGTAGTCAATCGGATCACCTTCACCGCCGCATCCTTTATCCAAGCTTACAGTAAACCGGCCTGCTGTTTCTTTTCCCATACTTCCTCTGCTTCAGCCTTACGCAGATAGATCGGCAGCAGCAGATCACGATCAATAAATGCGCCGCTTTGCGCTAAGGCCCATCCCAGCTTATGTACCATTGCCGCTTGCGCCTGCCAAAGCGGGCGATCAACTTCAATGATTTCGCCCTCTGATCCTGCTATAGCGTCGCGGTGGTAATCAATTCCCTCGCCCAATATATGCAGCGGGCGGGGGGCTTGAGACAGAAACTCGCGGGGGTCCGCCAGCACCGGCCCGTGCGTGCGGTGCAACGCCCCTGACCCGGCGTGCCGCTGATAACGCGCCGCGTAAACCTGCCCGCGCTTGGCATCCAGCAGTACCGCCAGATGTAGTGCATTGGCGGGTGCATTAGCGGCGAGAACGTCAACAGTTGGCACCGAAATTAATTTGCAGCCCAGCGCCTGTTGCAAGGTCCGCGCGATAGCCACGGCAATTCTTATGCCCGTAAAAGAACCCGGCCCTGCCGAAACATACACGTGTTGAATATCGCGGGGCTTCCAGCCCTGCTGGCGTGTGAGATCGCGTATGGCCGGCATAAGTTCCACTGCGTGGCGCATGGCCTTGCTGAATTGCCGCTGCCCGGAAACATGCCCGCCGCAGGCGACCGCGACTGACCCGATGCGGCTGCTGGTTTCGATTGCTACAATACGCGGCGCAGATTCGTTACTTAATGGCTGTACTTCCATGGCCGCCAAGATTATCCCACCCGACATAATTAGACAATCCATAAAGCTCGCACCAGCTCGACCTTTACCGCATCGGGCGGCAGGGAGAGGTATTGTTTGGGATGGGCCTGCTCTAAAATTCCGGCACGAAGTACGCGGTCCAAAACAGGCTGTAAAAAAACCGCGGATTTCGCGGATTACGCGGATAGATGCCGGGCTTTACAAAAATCTCAAATTTGAAATCTCAAATTCGCGCGATCGGGGCTTGAGATCAGAAAGCAGATAACAGGCTGCAGCAGGGGCTTTGTGCTTCGGCGACCGCCGCCCGCATGCACCGGCCTAATTCGATCTCCTGATCAACTCTCTAAATTCACCTGTTCTATCGGGCCGGAGCCCGGTAGCCCCCCCGTGAACGGGTAAAAGAATAAAATCTCGTAAGAATCTTTGGCAATGTAGCGCCAAGCGAACCGCGCACTGCTAGAATTGTCAGACATAAACTGTTACAGGGCGAGCGCTTGGCCGCCGGTGTATCGGGTGAGTTTCAGGTAGCGGAGCAATAGAATCTATGGTCAATGCCAAAGCAGCGGTAAAATATTTTGTTTTAGATACCAGTGCGTTGTTGCATAATCCCAACGCGTTATTTTCCTTTGCCGATAATGAAGTCGTCATTCCCTTTGATGTGCTGGAAGAGCTGGATAAGTTCAAGAAAGACACCAATGATGTGGGCCGCAACTCGCGTATGGTCATCCGCCACTTGGATCAACTTCGCGAGCGCGGTCACTTGGCGCAGGGCGTTAAATGGAATGGCCACAACGGCTGCATCCGCGTAGCCATGGAGCAGCACCCCGTCCCCGGCCTGAACTCGGCCGTGCCGGATAATCGGATTATCGCGGTAGCGTACCATCTTAAGGAACAGGGCAAACCCGTTACGTTTATCAGCAAAGATATCAATGCCCGTATCAAGTCCGACGCGCTGGGAATTAACACTGCGGATTTTGAATCACAAAAGGTCGATTCCGAAACGCTTTACGCCGGCTATCGCGAATTAAAAGTTCCCGGGGCAGTCATTGACCGGCTCTACGCGGAAAAGAAAATCTCTCTACAGGACCCCGTGCTGGCCAAGCTTGATCCGCCGCTGTTTGCCAATGAATTTGTGCTCTTTCGTAATACCGCGGATGAACATCAGACCGGCCTGGCGCGTTATGTCAGTTCATTTCAGGCGGTTTTGCCGCTGATGCGGGCAAAAAAAGCCTGTTTCGGTATTCTCCAGCGCAATGTTCAGCAGACCATGGCCCTGGACCTGCTGCTGGATGATGACGTACAGATGGTCACGCTCATGGGCACCGCGGGAACCGGAAAAACCCTTCTGGCATTGGCCGCTGGCATGACCAAGTGCTTTAATGAGCAGCGGTATGAACGGTTATTGGTCGCCCGGCCCATTATGCCGATGGGGCGGGATATTGGCTTTCTCCCCGGCACCAAAGATGAAAAACTCGCCGCCTGGATGCAGCCCATTTTTGATAACCTGGAATTTCTCCTGCAGGATCGCCGCGTGCACAGCGCGGAATCCGCCAATGTGGAAGCCAAGCTCAAGGCGTTGATCGAAAGCGGCAAAGTGGTGCTCGAAGCCCTGACTTACATTCGCGGCCGCAGCATTCCGCATCAGTTTATGATCGTGGATGAGGCGCAAAATCTGACGCCCCACGAAATTAAAACCATTATCAGCCGCGTCGGCGAAGGCACTAAAATTGTTCTCACCGGCGATGCCGAACAAATTGATAACCCTTATCTGGACGCCAGTTCCAACGGGCTTTCATTTACCATTGAGAAACTCAAACATTCCGAACTTGTCGGCCACGTGACGCTGGACCGCCCCGAACGCAGCAACCTGGCGAGTTTAATCGTGAAGGAATTGTGAGTAGGCAAAGAAGTTAGAAGTTAGTTAGGAGCCAGTTTAGGTTACGGGTTACAGGGGACAGGGGACAGCCACAGAACGCAGGAGCTAGGAGTTAGGAGTTAGAAGGTTTTGAAGCGCTGCGCTGCTATTTTGCTGGATGCGGGATGCTGAGTTCCGGTTCTAATGAAAAATCACAAAGCCGCCGGCTCTGCCGGCGGTGGAGCGTACCCAATTGTCCCGGGGCCCAACAACGCATCTTTGCCCCCGCCCGGAATATTGCCACCTTCCCGGGAAGTTCCAATATGGCGGCCATCCCTTCCGTTCTCACACTGCGGTATGTGGTATAATGACTGTGTCGTTTGTTGAGGATCACGCCCATGCGCAACGCTATTGTCATTGCAGGCCGTTTGGTTGGCCCTCGTCAGGTGGAGCTGGATGAACCGGTATCTGGCTTGGGGGCCCAAGTCGAGGTAATTATTGACTCGCAATCTGCGGCACAGACTAAGAACGGCAGTCTGGCGGCATTTCTTGGCGGCCTTCCCCTGGGCTCACGCTCCCGCGAAGACATTGATCGGCAGCTTGCGTCGGAACGCGAGGGGTGGGAGAAAGGTACATGAATCTATATCTCGACGCCAGTGCGATTATCTACGGCATGGAAGGCCCTGGCGATTTGCGAAAGGCGGTACTTGCATGGGTGACGCAGGCCGAGAGCAGCGGTGGGGCTGTCACAACCTCCCGTCTGTCCCGTCTGGAATGTCGAGTTCGTCCGCTGCGCGAGGGCCAATCCGCCCTGATGGCGCAGTATGAGGAGTTTTTTATGCGGCGGTCCTTGCAGGTCGCTGACGTTGGGGCCTCGGTGATCGAATTGGCTACGGATTTAAGGGTGCGGTATGGACTCAAAACGCCCGATGCGATTCACGTGGCCACGGCCATGGAATGCGGTATGGATTTGATTTTGACCGGGGATCGAGAAATGGCACGGTGCAACGAAATCAGGGTCCAGTTGGTGTGAAAATCTACGGCCGCATCCGCCGGGAGTTGGCGATTGAAAAAGGCACGAAAGCGGCCGTCGTGGTCACGCCGGAGGGTATCCTGCTTAAACCCGTCACCCGCGCCTACATTAAGAGTCTGCGCGGCTCATTAAAGGGTAAGGGTGTGTTAAAAGCGATGAGGGAAGAGCGCCGGCGGGAAAGGCGACTCTGACATGGCCGCCAAAGTGCTGGATGGTTGGGCGCTGATCGCCTTTTTTGAAGGTGAATCCGCCGCCGATGCCGTGGGAGCATGTGCTGCAACAGGCGGCCGCTGGACGGCATCGACTGTCCACGAGTGTCCAAATCCACTGGCTTTGGAGGCATCAAGGAATAACATTTCGATTCCAACCTGATTTGCGCTGTTGTCGGATGTCGCAGACTTACTTTCCGGGCGCTGAAAAGGTGACATCCGTCAATTCGCCAAGCCGGTGCGGAAATGATGGGTGGTGGTGGAAATGCATTGGGAAGGCGCTGATTTGTGCTGCTGATATCGGGCTTGGAGTGACGAAAAATGAATCGCGTTATAAATCACAAGTTGGGCTTCATATTTGCTCTGGCGATTATGTTGCCATATATCCGAGCCGCCGCCGGGGCCTCTGGGCGAGCGGTGGCTGGCCAGCCGAAATTGGTCTATTCGTGGTGGCGCAAGAATCAGCGGCCGGCGGAGGCGGTAGGCTTCGCCTCGAACTCATCTGCGATAATCCTGCTGCATACGGGGCCGGAGGTCGCGGGGGTTATAAGTGGGCCACCGCTGGATCGATTCGACCGGATAGTGAAATCAGAAATGGGCATGATCGGCGGCCGTGTAAGCCGTATTCCGCATCTCACCGCTGACGAAGGCTCCGAACTTAGTCCCGTGGAGCATCCTGGGCGTCTGGTAGTCCCACGGGGTTGGACGATTGCCGGGGGGATCCATGCCCGCAGCGCCATTGCGGCCAACGGGCGTGTTCTCGCAGTCGAGGTGCGGTCCGGGGATGGTGCTGGATCGGTTTGCCTGTGGAGCCTCGTCAAGCATAACGTCGTAAGCATCTTGCCGAATCCGATTGGCACATCCGGAGTACTGCCCGCATTTTCCCCTCACGCACGCCATCTTGCCATTGGCTATTCGGCCGCCCGGAGCCTTGGCTACATTTATATCCGGGACGTCCGGAGCGGGGCATTGGAGCAAAAGCTGAAGGCACCTCCGGGGCGACCGGGCTGGCAGCCCATGGCCATCGTATACCTCGGGTCGCACCGGCTCGCCGTTCTTGGCACCGACCGCCGTTTGTGGATTGCCCGTCTCACCGGGCGCAAGCCGGCGCTGCAGCCCGCACCAAAATCCTCCGTGCGCCTGCAGGCCAACTGGTCCATCGGCCCCCCCGACGCCATGTGCTACATCCCATCCGAAAACCAGATTGTGTTCACGATGTGCGGGCTGGGGCGGCCCTCGATCTACGTATGCAACGCAAGGACGGGTATGCTCCTGCGTCGAGTGCTGCTACGCCCACAACAACCGCCCTCTACGGTCATTGGGCTTACGCCTGGTGCCAATCCCCGGCAGGTCATTGTCGCGATCGATGTATTTGAGCCAGATTTGCCCGGCTATTTCGCCGCAGTGGATATCTCAACGGGTAAGATGTCGTGGCGCTCACACCGAATATCGGGCGGCTGTACGTCTATCGCTGTTTCGCCCGACGGCAAGGCCGCGATCACCGGCGGAGAGCTTGGTACGCGTCTGTGGCGGCTCCCTTCCGACCGGTGACGGGACCCTTCCGTTAAATATCAGAGGGGTTCTCTTTTGGTGGGGATTCGCCGCACTTATATTTTTAATTGGGTCCGCCGGGGGTCGTTTAGGGAGATTTTTGCGTAAGCGTCGGGTCGCGAGGGCGTGAGTTTTGGCCTATCGGAGCGTCGTCGCGTCATGGAGCACCGTGGTGATAACCCGGTGGTTGGTTCGCGGCACTGGATCAACCACCGGATTACCATCCGGTGCTCTGGGTGAGCATCCCGTCATGGAACACTCTGGTGATAACTCGGTGTTTGGCTGGCGGCAGCTGGGCGTCAGGCGGCCTGTTTTTGGTGCCGTTTTTCCCTGGCGTTTTTGATCCGCAGGTAAATCAGATATACCAGAATGAAGATATTGGCGATCAGCAGGCTGAAGCGAAGCAGGTCGGGTTTGGCGCAAATTTCGATAATTTCCAGCGGCATCAGCAGACATACTTCCACAATCACCAGATATTCGCCCCAGACTTTTTCCCGATACAGGCCGATGCCTTCCACTAAAAACAACAGGGCATAAATAAATGTTCCAGCGGCCAGCATTTCCAACTGTTTGGCGTGAACCAATCTGGTATGATCTATCACCCAGTCCACATATTTGTTGTGAGGGTCCAGGCGGAATTTGCTCACCCAGCGAACCGCGATAAGGGTCAAATTGGCATGGCGAAATGTAAGGGCCAGAATGCCCGCCGTGATCATCGCCGCTGCTTTGAAAAATTTGAACAACGCAATGGTCAATAAAATCCGATTGCGGTGGTGCGGCTTTTCTTTCGCAGCAGCGGGTGACTGGTCAGATACGTTTTGACTCATGGCATGATTTCTCCAGAACCCACAATCGCTGCGGCAAGTTTCTGCGATATTAATTCTACACCCGCCGCGTTTGGATGCACGCCGTCCGCGGATATCCAGTGTTGGCGCGGCACGCCGAGAGCTTCCTGCCGCTGGACTTCATTTCGCACATTAACGCATTCTACTGCCGCTTCTGTTGCCCATTGCTCAAAGGCGTCCTGATATATTTCCCGCCACTTATGGCGCAGGGCAAAAACTTCCGGTAACGCATGGAAGAACAGGCGATTAGCCCGTTCGTCAGGAACCGTCGGTGAACTGCCGATGGTCAAATAAGTGATCAGCCGCGCTTGAGGGGCGTGTTCCCGGCACGCCTTAATAATCTGGTCCCAGATATGCTTAAAATTGTTGATCCCATCCTGCTGATCATTGGCATTGTTAAACGCACAGGCTTCGATAACCAGGACATCGGGCCGGCTTTGTGTTAAAGGCAACATACGCGCTCTTCCATGCCAGAATTCATACAACAGGCGATACAAAACCAATTCCGCCCGGGTGCCGCCGACAGCCCAGTTGGAAATCTCATAAGACTTTTCCGGCTGCAGGGCCTGTAACGCATCGGTGAGCATGCGCGGGGGCCGATGCAGGTATTCAGTCATTGAATCGCCATAGAGAAGTATTCGCATGGGCAGCGTATCCAGTAGGAGCCTGTCTGAGTGATCGCAATCCCGGCCATTACTCGTACAGGCTATTGGGCCGAAATTTTCGGCGATGCAGCTATGTTAACGGCGAAATGCCGCTGGCGAAACTCCTGCGTTCATTTGGCGAGCCTGCGATCCGAGGCTATAAAACTGTGCGCACAAATACGGTATTTCAATAAAATTTGCATAATTTATTCTTGCACCTTGCGCTGTCATCGTGTACATTTTCCTTAAAGGATCTTATCTGGAGGAAATGGTGATGCTAAATGCCGATAAAATAGCGCTGATGGTCTGCTTGCACCGCAGGATGGCCAATCCTCGGATCATCGCTTTTTCCGCAGTATTTACGGCGGCCGCCCTGCCAGCCGCAAATTTCGCTTGTGCCGATCCACCGCTGCCAGTGATCCCTTCTGCCGTATTTAACGTCACCAATTATGGTGCGGTTGGTGACGGCCTCAATGGCATGACCGTCAGCAATGTGACCTTTAACGATACGAGCAATGGATTGCGGTTAAAGGCTGGCGCTAATTATGGCGGCTTGGTGCAAAATGTCAGCTACAGCAATATCACCATGACCAATGTCGCCATGCCGCTGGCCATCACCAGTTTTTATGAACACGGCAGCGATAATTTTCCCACCGACCCCACGGTCGTCACCGCCGCAACCATCGACAGAACCACACCGCTGTGGAAAAATATCAGCTTCAACGGCATTACCGCGACCGGTGCCGCGCAGGACGGATTAATTTATGGCGAGCCGCTGACGGGCAGCGGCGCACCGGCCACGAATTTCAACGGCCTGTCATTGAGTCATATAAATATATCCGGGTACCAGGGCCTGGGCGTTTACTATGTTCAGAATTTGCAACTGGGCACCGGCAACACCTTTCTGGCACAAAGCGGGCCGGGATTGAGCGTGTATGGCGACACGCTTGCCGTGCCGGAACCCGCTGTATGGTCCTTATTATGTTTTGGATCATTCTTGTTGCAATGCGGCAAGAAAAGCGTGCCCCGCCGCGTTAGAGCGTAAACATCGATCCATTGTTCGCTATTGTGATATTGCGCACAGCAAGTACAGATTTGTAAATTTTGAACTATCGGAATGTGTTGGGGTGCAGTGTATTTGCATCGTCTGATAATGCGTTCGGTGACACATAAAACAGTTAATTTTTAATTTCTTTAATACGAACCAACTGGCTGCCAAACCCGTAAATGTATACGTGAGGTCGTGAATATGTATCGGTTATGCGCACAAAATTGTTGTATGTAGCTTGAAAAAAAAATAAAAACACAAATTTTGCGCTTGACATGTGCGCCACTGTGTTGTACACTACTCTTCAGAATTAGAACTTCGGCTTGTCAGGCGATAGTTGATTCGCCCTTCATTTTTTCAAAGCCGAGATAGATTAGTCCGCAACAAGGTGCCTCTTCTTGGCAATTTGCTGCGGCAGAGTTCATAGAGTTTTTAAAAAGTTTCCAGTGTCCGCTTCATTTGCAGTTCGGTGTGTTGCCGGAGGCGAATAATGGAGCAAGCCTTTTTAAGGAGTGAGAACTATGATTCTCAAATCAAAGAGTCCCTTGTTGGTAACGGCATTATTCGGCGGGGTAATAGCAGCGGCAGGCGCAGCGCATGCCACGAGCATTGGCGTGCAGTTCCTGGATTCGCCAAACGGTGAGGGGGATAATCCAATTAATGGTTCTGTGGTCGGTGCCGCCGGTTATACGCAGAGCGTCTGGAACGGAATCAAAGTTGCGGATCATAACGCCAGCACAACCGCCCAGACGACGTATCCTTGGGCGGCAACGGGACTGGCTGTCAAGGACTCCTCTGGCAGCACCAGCCCCATTACATTTTCGTACTCTTCCGCTGGGACGCAGGCCACTACGACCTACTATGAATACCCCCAAACTCCACCCGTGACCGCTCAGGAAAAGCTGCTCTCGGGGTCCCTTATTTCCTTTGGTAGCGGCGGAACCGCCGAGTTTGGAAATCTACCAACGGGCAGTTATACGTTGGTCGCGTATTTGGCCAGCCAGTTTGGGAATGGGCCTAACGGTACCAGCGGTGAAGTCGCCGGGTTTTCTGTAAACGGCGGCAGTGCTGTGCAGGCCGGTGAACAGGACGGCAAAGATTTTACGCTCGGTGGAGATGTTTTTTCTACCAGTTCCTCTCCCACAAGCAGCACCACGGTCAACTATCTGGTTTTTCAGAATGTCACACCCGATAGTAACGGAAATATCACCCTTAATTTTAAAGACATCAGCGGCACCGCTGCATCGTTAGACGCTGTGCAACTTATAGAGCCTGCACCAGCCTCTACGCCGGAACCCGCCACGTTGGGGCTATTTCTGGCGGGTGGATTGGCGTTGGTGGTTGCCAAGCGCCGGCGAAGCGGGTCCGGAAACCTTTGAACCTGCTGTGATGATATTCCTCCATGCCGGCGCGGCCAGGACGCTGCGCCGGCATGTTGGGACATTATCTTTTTCGATCAAACTGTCGAAGATGTTCGCCTGCTGGCAGTGCGGCTTAACCCAAGTCGGCGGGGCCACATTCTGGCTTACTGCGGGAGGAGTGTACACCCATGGTCTCATTGAATAATCTCTGCTCTCTACGACATCAAACTGCCGCAGCGCTGCTGATTGCCGCAGTAAGTTTTAACATGTATCCGTCCCTGGCGACCGCAACGGATTACTACGTCAACCCGAATGCTGTAACGCAAGGCAACACGTTTAATAGTCTGCAAGCCGCAATTAATGTCGCTCCGGCAGGAACGGCGGCGGATCCTACGCGACTGCTCCTGTCGCCCGGTGTGTATGATTCTCAGCAGATCACGATATCCGGAGATAAACCTTATTTGGATATCATCGGTGGCGGGGCGAACGCTGCCGACACGGTCATTGAATATGGACTGGACGCCAATTCCGTTGTGAATGGCGCAACGGTCGGCACGGGCGGGTCAAGCACCGTAAATTTATTTGCCAATGATTTTACGGCCTCGAATGTGACCTTTGCCAATACGACTGCCCAACCGGCACCCGGTGCTGCCACGGTTCAGGCCCCGGCGGTTCTAAGCGAGGGCGATCAGGAGGCGTTTACCAATTGCAACTTTATCGGATTCCAAGATACGATGTATCTGGCCAACGGTCGCAGCTATTTCCAAAATTGCTTTATCAACGGCACAGTGGATTATGTGTTTGGAAACGGTACTGCGGTGTTTCAAAATTCTACGCTCAACAGCGCGGGCAACGGTGGGGGCGGGGCGTCTGTGGTGACCGCTGCGAACACCGCACCGACTACGGCAGTTGGCTTTGTATTCCTCAATTCTTCGCTTACGGGCAACCCGACTCCGACCAGCGAGGGCGGCAATCCAGGCTATCAGTCTGGTGTGCCAAATGGCAATGCGTTTCTTGGACGGGCCTGGCAATATCAGACATCCAATGCCAGCGTGACGTATATCAATACGAAAATGGGGCCGGTGGTAAATTCTCAGGGCTGGATTCCTTTTGACTCCAATGAAACGCCAGGCAATCAAAGTCCGCGATTCTCTGAATACAACAGCATGGACACCACGGGCGCGCCGCTGAACGTTTCTTCGCGGGTGCCGTGGTCCAACCAACTCTCCTGGGCGGGAAACGCAAATCCCCTTTCCGATGCCGCAAATTATACTCTTAGTAATATTTTTGGCCTGGAGACTTTCTGGGGTTCGCAGTACACCGGAACATTTGCTGTTAACGGAACCTGGAACCCGTTGGCCCAGATTTCCACCACCGCCGTGCCGGCTCCGGCGACCTTGGCCACGCTGTTGGCGGGCGCGTCGCTGGTGCTTTTATTTGGCCGGCGGGCACGCCGTTTATAAACGCTGGATCCTGATATTCTTCCTTACGTGAGCGAAACGAATCATGGACAACGTATCTTCTCCTCCCGGGCATGACACGACGGACAGTTTGTCCGGCGGAAGCTTCACAGGCTCTTCGTCGCGCTTGCCTGATAGCTTGAAACTTCCTTCTGCGGATGGAAATGTCACAATTAATTTCCGCGCGGAGCCGCCGCTATTGCAAAAACCCCGAACTTCTCGTATGTTTTCTCCCATGTCCAAGACCCCCAACCAGACTCTTATTGCCCGGCAGCTTAATTTAGCGCCCGGTACGGTGTCGCGCGCTTTACGTCAGCAGCCAGGGATCAAATCCGAAACTCGGGACCGGGTATTGAAACTTGCGCAAAAACTGGGTTACACCGTGCGGCTTCGCGGAAAGGCGGCGGCCGAGGCGGAAGCCTGTTATCTGGGCGTTTTGGTGCAATCGCCGGAAAGCAGTTGGACTCACACGCGGTATCTCGTGGGCTTAAGTCAGGCCGCCACCGCCATGAACGTTACGCTGATTGTCCATCATGTATCCTTCCAGGACTGCCTGAATATTGTCCATGCGGACCGCCAGCCACCGGCCATGCGGGACGGTCGCGTCAAGGGCCTGTGTCTGGTGCATCGCTGGCCGGAAGACATAGCGCGGCAATTATCGGAAAAATTTGCCTGCGTATCCGTGGTACATTTCTACCCCGGTGCTAAAGTGGACCTGGTGGATATGGATCATCGCGGCGGCATGAACATTCTCGCGGAGCACCTTTACCGTCTGGGGCACAGAAAAATCGGCTATTTTGGTTATTGCAGTGACATGTCCTGGTCACGCGCCCGCTATGCTGGCTACGTGGAAGCCATGACGAAACTGCGGCTGGAATTAAACCCGGCCTGGGCCATTGAATTTGGCACGGAAGTGTTTGAGCATCGGCTGGTGCCCGCGACAGCACCGGAGCAGGCGCTACAGTTAATTAAGTCCGGCGTGCGCGCCTGGATGGCCACCAATGAGTGGGCCGGGCAGATGCTGGCGCAAATTGTCCGAGACGCCGGCCTGCGTGTGCCGGAAGATGTCTCTATCACCGGCTTTGACAATACCGATACGGTTCCTCGACCGGTGGTACAGTTAACGTCCGTGGGCGTATCACTTTCAGTCATCGGTACAGCCGCGATCCAGAGGCTCCACCACCGCCTGGACAACCCGGAGGAGCCGCGGCAGAATATCCTGTTTGACGTTGAATTTGCCCCCGGCAATTCCACCGGGCCGTTGAACCACTGATTTTTCAAAACCTCTCGAATTAAAATGCTCCCCGCTGTTTCCCACATTTAATTAAATTGGTGGTACAATACCCGCATGGTTGAAAGTATTTCCAATGTTCCAGGTTTGGCGCTGGGTGGCGGCGTATGGGTGGACCGGCAACGGCTGCAGTTTGGATTCTCCCGCTCGGGCGGCCCCGGGGGCCAGAATGTCAATAAAGTCAATACCAAAACCGACCTGCGCGTTCACCCGGATGATCTGCACGGCCTGAATGTCAAAGCCCGATTGCGGCTCATTCAAGCGGTGGGTCGTCGCGTCGATGCCGCCGGTGCCATTGTGCTGATAAGTTCCAATCAACGCACGCAGGAAGCCAATCGCCGGGCTTGCGTGGAAAAACTGAAAACGCTGGTTTCGGAAGCGATGGTGGAGCCTAAAAAGCGTCGCAAGACCCGCCCCACCAAAGCCAGTAAAACCCGCCGGCTGGAAACCAAACGCGTGCGCTCCGATGTAAAACGTGCCCGCCGCGTCCCGGCGGAATAATTTTTATAACATTTTCCGATCAACGTGTTTTGTATAGTAGCGCCTTGTGCTCGCGCTCGTGCAAAGCATTGAATCTTTTTTTCAGGTCTTCCATCCCGGGTTTATACTTTGGAAATGCCACACATATTTGCGCCAGCAATTCAATCTCGGCCGCAAAGTCCGCGAGGTGAATGGTCTCGCTGGCAATCATGGGGCCGGCGGTGGGAATTTCCGCTACTGCGACTGGGGCCGGAGTCTCCAGCATATTGTGATAATTCCCCAACGCCAGACACACGGCACCGGTTTCATAACCGAACGCATGAAACACTGTGGAATCACAGGTGCCGCCATCCATCAAGGCGCGTTGATACCGGAATTCTGAATCCTCATCGGCCAAGCCGCCGGCGGTCATGGCCATGAATCGCGTCAAGGCCGGGCTGAAGGTGCTGGTGCGGTCACCAACACGAATCACCGGGCCAGCTCCTTGAACGGCTTGGGCGGTGGCGCGGCTGGTTTCCAGCCCAATGATGGCACAGGATCGCGGAATCAACCGCTGCTGTGCCGCCACGATGGCTCCGGCAAATCCCACTTCCTCGGCACGGGTCAGCAATATGGTTACATTGCACGCGGCCTTAAGTTCCAGCAATCGGTCCAGCACGCACAAACACGCCGCCACACCCGCCAGATCATCGCAGGCACGGGCCATGAACAGGCCCCTGGCTTCTGCGGCATCGGGTAAGTGCCACGTGCCAACAGTTCCATTCGGAATTTTTACACCGCATGGGGCTAAGATTACGCGCATCGGCGTTGTTTTTTTTGCGGGTGTCACTTGCAACACTTTGGTAACCACCGGCTTGGGCGCTGCACCAGCGCTGCCGGTTTCGGGCCATAATGCCACGGTCGCATCGGTAAAGCAGGATGGCTTCACGCCACCCCGGAAAATCGCCCGTAGGGTTCCGTCGCGTTTCATTCCCGTGACCATAAAACCGGGATGGTCCAGATGCGCCTCCAGCACCAGGGTGCGGGTCCCCTTATGGCCTGTGCGATAATCCAAATGAATATTGCCTGCCGCATCTTCACGCCAGCGGATCGCTTTGGACCGCGTCGCCGTATTGTGCCATTGCCGAATGGCGGCCACTACCAGATTTTCCAGGTAGGGGGCGGTGGGGGTATCGCATAGCAGCGCTAAAATCTGATAAAACTCATTGCGAAGTTTCATGTGGCTTCCCCTTATTGCCGCTTGATCAGCGGCTTGGTGGAATCGTCCGCGATGCCTTCTGCGGCGTCGGGGTATATTTCATTCAGGCCTTGCCCATCGACGCTTCGCCGCAGCAGGAGATAGAGAATTGTATTGCCTGCAAAATAATAACTTATCACATAAGCCCCCAGCAGCGTGACGGCCAGAAACAGCCAGAAGTAGAGAAATATCGCCCCAAGGGTTTCCGACCAGTTCATGGCCCACCAGTTAATTGGTGCAATTAATTCGCCAAAACGGGGTGCCTGCCACATCGTGTCAAGTTTTCCGCCGCCGGTGTTCCAGCCATGCAGCATGCCAAATAACGTCATGCCCCAGCCTACAAATATGTGCACTCCCGCCAGGAGTACATACATGGCAAAGGTCAAAAATAGATAGGTCGCCGCGCCGTAAACCAACAGCAGCAGGGTGTAAAATAACATCCGCCAGGGCCGGGCGTAGACGTAGCTGAAACTGCGGCTGATGGCGTCAAAAGAATCGGATCCTTCCACCGCCAGGGTAGGATAAATCAAATTCAATCCGCCAATGATTCCCAGCACCATCAACATGATCATGAAACCCAGAACCAGAAATACAACAAATATCACGCCGATAAAAATTTCCCCGAGAAAGGGAATTGCCCCGATCAGCGATAGAATCGTTAAGACCAGTCCGGTTCCCAGAACGGTAATAAACGGCAGCAGCGGCGCTTTAATAAATGAACCCAGATGGGAAAGAGTAAACGCGATGTTGGCGGAAAAAGTGGGACGGTTGCCGGAAAATTCCAGCGCGGTCTGGCGGCATATCATCGCCCCGGCCATGGCCGTCGCCATCAGGCTTACGCCCACCAGAAGCAATACAGTTAAAAGATAATAGAGACGCCGCAGGAACAGCCCCATGCCATGAACTGTTCCAACGGCCCGAACCGGAGCGGCCCCGGCTATCAGCCAACTCGGCCCGGTGATAAACATATTGGCCAGACACCCGATGATCGAATTGTTTTCCCACAGCCTGTGGCGATCAACGGGCAGAATCCCGGTTCCCACCTGTACGATCGCCTGATCTGAGTTCTCATTTGATCCCCGCATCGGGGCCAGGCGCAGTAAGGCTGCGGTATTATTTACCAGCCGGCCGTATTCTCTGATTTCATAGCGCATGAATGCCGAAAAAATACCGCGTCCTACCATCGACTTTAAATTTCTCATGCGGTTAAGCAACTTCAGCGTCGCGTGACGCCGGGCTTGATTGACTATGGTCGCGCTTGCCCCCGCCTGTGAGGCGGCATTAACCGCCTGCGTAAAACTCCGTTCATAGAGTACTTTGATCCGTTGATAAGCAGCTCCGGGATTTTCCGCCAACGCCGCAGTTTGGGCCAATGTTAAGGTTGGCTCGACATGTTGCAGTAAATCCATGATGGCCTGCGTGCGACTGCCGCGGTTCTGTTTGAGTAAATCATCATAGTAGCCGGGAATGGGGGAATGAAACGCTGTAATTTCTCCCGGCATGACCTGGTAGCTCCACAGCACGTCGAACGCCCGGCCCGCGACATAGACTACCAGTATCGCCAGCAGCGCGGTGATCATGCACGCCGGCTGAATGGCCATGCGAAAGGCCCGGAATAAAGCACTGAATTCAAAAATGGAACTGAATTTCACGTTTTCCAGCGTGAAATTCTGATAAGCCGTTTCCTGATTGCTCCGTATCGGATCACCCATCTTATTTGACGCCTCGCTATACGTTTCCTGATTTCATTAAGCTACCCTTATTGATTCTTTGCGCATCTAGGCACGCGGACTTTGCGCCCAGTGCAATTTGCTGCCCAGCATTTGCCAATGGGTTAAAGTCGGATTCTCCACCAGGCGCAGCGGCTTGGGTGCCCGATGCACCAGTACATATTGCCCCGCCACCAGCGGCTGACTAACCTGCCCGTCAAAACTAACATGCGTACCGGAGTTTACCCGCATGGGTGTAATGCGTATTTGGGTATCCGCCGGTACGACCACGGGACGGAATGACAACGAGTGCGGGCAAATGGGGGTAATGACCAGCGCATTAAGATCCGGAGAAATCAGCGGGCCGCCTGCGGAAAGATTATACCCGGTCGATCCCGAGGATGTTGATACGATTAAGCCATCTCCACGAAACGTGGTGGTGTCGTACCCGTTAATGGCAATGGTTAATTGCACCATGCGAAAGGGTATGCCGGAATTTATTACAATATCATTCAGGGCTGCACAGTGAAAAGCCGGCGCATGGGCCTGTTCCCGCGCGCCCGTTGTGCCATCGGTCGCGTTTTCGGGAGCATTCAATATGGTCCCTTCCAGCATCAGGCGCTGCGAAATATTTAATTCTCCGCGCAGCAGACGCGGTAAGTGGGCTTGGAATTCATCCACGGTAAACGATGCCAGATAGCCCAGTTTGCCAAAGTTAATGCCTACCAGGGCCGCTCTCATGCCGGTGATAAATCTGGCGGCCTGCAAAATGGTTCCGTCGCCGCCCAGGAGGATGAGCATATCCGGATCGAAAGCGTCAAAGGCGTCGCGGGAAATCGTCGGCATCATGCGCACGTCGTGCCCGGCGTTGCCGCGCAGGCTTTCCAGCAGTTGCTGTGCCGCCGCTACCGCATCCGATTTATCCAAATTGGGGGCCAGGGCAATTCGCATAACGCATCAGAATACCGGCGATCCACACCTGCGGCCAGTCTACGGCGAGCCGACCACCGGGTTGTCACCGAGATGTTCTTTAACCACAATGCGCTCGTCGAGCACCGGATGGTAATCCGGTGGTTGATCCAGTGCCGCCAACCAACCACCGGGTTAACACCACGGTGCTCTATGCCGCGATGCTCCGCGAAGAAGCCAAAATCACGCCGTCGCAGTCCGGCCATCACTCGGAAACTTCACATAGCCGCCGGCTATCCCGGTGGTGGGGCGCACCATAGACGCGTTCCGTCACGCCGGGACCAAACGCTGTGACTTTAGCATCATGTCTGCCGAAGCCGGGGAGCGGCCACAGTTAATGGCCGCGGATAGCGAATGATTAAATATCTGATAAGTTTGTGTTAATCCTGTTGTTGAGGCTTGTCGGGTGGTGTTGCGGCGCGCAATGTGGGGTAAAATGATCGGGTCTTACAGGCACATGGAGTTTTATGGCGCGGAAGAAAAAAATACTGGTTGTGGATGATGAGCGCGATCTTGTGGATCTGATCGGCATGAATTTGCTGCGACAGGGTTATGAAGCCGTGACCGCCCATGACGGAAAAGTCGGATTGGAGATGGCGCGTAAACTGGCGCCGGATTTAATTCTGCTGGACCTGATGATGCCGGGGCTGACCGGGCAGGAAGTCGCAACGCGCCTCAAGGGCGACCCGCAAACCGCCAACATTCCCGTGCTGATGCTCACAGCGCGCGGCGAAGAAACCGACATTATCGTCGGGCTTTCTTTAGGGGCGGATGATTACGTCACCAAACCCTTTTCCATGAAAGTTCTCATGGCCCGCATTGCCGCCGTGTTACGCAGGAAAGCCGCCGCCGCAGAGGCGGGACAGCAGATTTTAAGCAACGGCCCGATGGTCATTGATGAAGCCCGGCATGAAGTCACACTGGAAGGCCGGCCCGTTACCGTAACCCCTACTGAATTTAAGCTGCTGACCGCCCTGGCGTTGGCCCGTGGGCGGGTCCTGTCACGGGATCAATTGACGGATCGCGTGATGGGATCGGAAGTGTATGTAACGGATCGGGCCATTGATGTGCATGTCACGGCGGTTCGTAAAAAACTGGGCGACTACCAATGGATGATTCACACCGTTCGCGGAGTGGGCTATAAACTTCTGGAAACCAGGGAAGAAGGCGGCATCTGACGTGTATGGCTTTGTGCCGCAGTCGCGGCAGAAATAATTCCAAGTCATCGGCAAATCAAACGGTTTGGTCCCGGCGCAAAGCGACTCTTTTATGGTGCGCCGCACCACCGGCAGAGCTGGCGGCTATGTGAAGTTTCCCCGCACGGCCGCGTTGCCCGGAAATATTGCGGTGCCCGGGCGGTTGCCCGGGCCGTTGCTTCTTGCGTCCCGTGTTTTTCATGCGATGATTGAACGTGATGATAAACGGACTCCCCATGCTTGCACCTGTAGTCCTGGCGGTTTTCCGCATGCCGGGTACAGACTCCACGCAGGCCGCGGTATTGGCTGTCCTGGTGGCCATATTGGCCGCCATTTCCGCGGCATTATTACTGGTGCTGGTCCAACGTTATCGCATGGTAAAAGACATTATCCGCTGGCTGCGCATACGGCGCATGGGTGAGCCGCAACGCCCGCCGATTGTTCTGGCCCACGTGCAATTGGAACGATTGGTACGCGAAATTCAAGGCCTTGCGAATGCTTCGGAAATTGAACGCCGTGAACTGCTGGTGCAAAGCAGCTATCTGCAAACACTTCTGGCCTGCCTGAATGATCCGGTGATTATTCTGGACCCCGCCGGTGTGCCGGTGCTTTCTAATCGCCGGGCGGTTGAATTGCTGATTGCTCCGGCTGATCCGGATTCCCAGAACACGTTACGGGAATTTGCGGCCCAGGGGCCGGTGCAGGATATTACCCGTATCGCGTTACGCAGCCAGTCGCCGATTTCGCGGCAGGTTCGTCTGGCGATTGGCGCGCGGCCGCGCGTTTTGCAGATTACCGCGGCTCCCATTTCACCGGGGATTCAGCCGCGCGGCATCCTGCTGCTGTTGCAGGATCAAACGGAGTTACTGCAAAATGTCCAGATTAAAGCGGACTTCGCCGCCAACGCCAGCCATGAACTCCGCACCCCTCTGGCCAGCATTCGCGCCGCGGTTGAAACCATCGGTGAGGCCGGATATGAAGATCATGTCACACTCAAACGCTGTCTGGATATTATCGGCGGCCATGTGCTGCGATTGCAACTTCTCGTGCAGGACCTGCTGGATTTGTCGCGCACGGAAGACCCGCGGGCCATCGTACGCTACGAACCGATCAATTTGGAGGAAGTCCGCGAACTGATTTCCAGCATGTTTAAAAATATGGCGACCGAAAAACATCTGGACCTGCGTTTTGAAATCGCCCCCGATGCCGGGGTCATGCAGGGTGATGAACGCCTGGTCCTGCTGATTCTGAAAAATCTGATTGATAACAGCTTAAAATTTACCAACGCCGGATTTATACAGGTCCGCTGGCGCAAGCAAACCCGGCCCGCGCGCAACGCCAATAAATCCGATTCCTCGGATACCAGCGGTACGGAAGATATCATGATTCTGGAAGTGGAAGATACCGGCTGCGGTATTCCGCCGGAAGATATTAACCGCGTCTTTGAACGGTTTTATACCGTTAATCGCAGTCGCGGCGGAGCTGATCGCGGCACCGGGCTGGGGCTGGCCATTGTGAAACACGCCGTGGCCGCGATGGGCGGTGTCGTTGAATTGCACAGCCAAACCGGCAAAGGCACCATCATGCGGTGCATCTGGCCGCAATCCCGCCAACCGCTGCCACCGCGCCGGCCCCCGGTGGAGCTGTCCTCCGCCTCGCCCGCCGATTGAGGAGGGTGTCCCTCGTTATGCGGGGTGTGCGCGGCCAGGCGCGACGGGGTGTCGGCTGCGTGGGCCGGGGGGTGCCCTCTCATTGGACTAAATCCCGCATCCAACTCAACGCTGCCGCATTGAGCTAACGAACCACACCATGGTTCGCCCCAAAAAATGCCACGAAATAAAGTTAGCCTGACGCGGCAGCGTCACGGTTCGATGCGAAACGCGGTCACGAAAAAAGCCGCACTCCAACCCGGCAGGATTGGTATCCAATTCGCCCATGGCCCAGCCCGCCGCGGTGATTTATTGCGATTTGATGGCGCGGAGCGCTAGAAACAGGGGAATTTCACGGCGACTTTTGTCCAGGGCGGCAAAACGGATTCCGTGCGGCGGCATTTTTCCGCTGATCCACTCTTCCGTATGGTCGATCCAAAGCCCGGCTGATCCCAGCGTATTGATGTAAGCCTGCAGGGGGCGGTGAAATGTGATGGTTGTCAGGCCGTCGTCGCGGCCGGGGTGCATGGCGATTGGGATTTTTTCTGATGTTAAATATCCCTCCACCCGGCGATGTTGAGCCGCGTTTTGCTGATCCCATTGCCAGTCTGATTTTTTGGGAATCCGAAAGCAGGGGTGCAGCAATACGACAACCAGTTTCCCGCCGGGCTTTAAAGCGCTGTAAATACCCTGCCATACGGGAGAAAGCGGCGTGATATTGGCAATAGCCAGCACGCAGGCTGCAGCGTCAAAGACTGCGGGGGTTATCGCGGCACACGCCGCCAGATTTCGCGCATCGCCCTGATAATAGTGCTCCAGAGCGGTATCTTCCCGGCGTGCCAAAGCCGCCTGAATCAAGGTGGCCGCCATATCCAAACCAGTAGTTTGCACGCCGACCTTTGCCGCGGCCCGGCCCAAAACGCCCTGCCCGCAGGCGACATCAAGTAAATGATCGCCCGGCTTAAGATTCAGCATTCGCAAAACCCCGGGAATAATAAGCTTTTGATGATGATCGCTGCCATCCTGCCCGATCAGATCATCGTACCAGGAGCCAACATGCCCCCAATGCGAACTTGGCTCATCTGGTCGCTGGGTGCTTTTGCCCGATGTTCTTAATGATTTGTGGGCGTCCGCGTTTTTGGGCGACGGCTGATGGGTTGTATTACCTGCAAAGCGTTTTGTATTTTTTCTCATACTTTCGGAAATTTTAGCGGTTATCTAAAAGTTAGTCGAACCGCATTTTGCCGCCACGGTGCTCTTCGACGCGATTCTAACGAGAGCACGGATGACAATCCGGTGGTTGATCCAATGCCGCGAACCAACCACCGGGTTATCACCGCGGTGTTCTTTAATGCGATGCCCCGCCGAGCGCTAAAAATCGTCCCGGCGCGCCGGGATCGCAACGCGGCCATTACTCAGACCGGCACCAGACCCAATAATTGTGCGCACAATATAAAAATTGTGCAGCTTGCATTTGCAATAATCTCCGTTAATCTTTTCCACTTGGTGATGGCCTGCGGACGGGCGGAGCATCGCCGGAATTATCCCGTCGGAAGATGATAACGCTCTAAAAGGAGTATGAAAATGAAAATGAAAATCAAATCAGTTGCTAAATCCGCAATCGATCAGATGAGCCTCGGCGAGTGCATGGTACGGCTTTCGCCTCCGGGACATGGCCGCATCGAATTTGCCAATTCGCTGGAAGTCTGGGTGGGTGGTGGAGAATACAATGTGGCCTACGGTCTGGCGCGACTGGGCTTGCGCACCGCGTTTGCCGGCCGGTTGGTCGATAATCCGGTGGGGCGGCTGATTATGAATCATGGCCGGTCGGCGGGCGTGGATATGAGCCACGTAGCCATGGCCGAATATGACGGCGTTGGCCGGCGGGACCGCATCGGGCTGAACTTCACCGAAGTGGGCACCAGCGTGCGGGCATCGGTAACCATGTATGATCGCGGCCACTCTGCATCGATGAATATGCAGCCCGGCATGATTGATTTCAAACGGATTTTCAAAAAGGGTGTTCGCTGGCTGCACACGGGCGGTATTTTTACCGCGTTATCCGATGGCACCGCCGGCGTGGTCGCCGAAGCGCTTCAGGCTGCAAAAGAATCCGGCACCATTGTTTCCTATGATCTGAATTTCCGATCCAAACTCTGGAGCAGCAAAAAAGCCCAGAGTGTCACCACCGGTCTGATCAACAATGTGGATGTCTTAATAGGTAATGAAGAGGATTTCCAGAAGGTGCTGGGATTTGAAGTGCCGGGCGTGGATGAAAATCTTTCTGATTTGAACACCGCAGCCTACGAAAAAATGGTCGAGCAGGTTGTAAAAAAATATCCCAACATCAAGGCTGTCGGTACCACATTGCGTGAAGTTAAGTCCGGCCTTGTTAATAACTGGTCGGCGATTCTGTGGCTGGAAGGCAAGTTTTATCACAGCCGCCGCTATGACGGGCTGGAAATTGAAGATCGTGTAGGCGGCGGCGATGGTTTCTGCTCCGGCCTGGCGTATGGCTTGCTTACAGGAATGTCGCCGCAGGATGCCGTTGACCTTGGCGCGGCGCACGGTGCGTTGCTGCAAAGCACGCGCGGCGACACCAGTCAGATCAACCTTTCCGAGCTGATGCACGTATTTAATGGGGGCAGCGCCCGCATTATCCGTTAACCGGATCCGGCGCATGGCCCGGCAGCCCGGGGCGTGGCAATATTTTCGGGCAACGCGCTGTGCGGCGAAACGTCACATAGCCGCCGGCTCTGCCGGTGGTGGAATGCACCCTTGTTGCACCCCGCTACCGCTGGACCCAACGGTGCACAAAGCAATACCGCGACGATGCGCGTTGGTTCGCGTAAGATCAGAGGCCATGGAATTGACCAGCAAAGATTCTCTCCTTAGCGCTCGAACCATGCTCTGGCTTTCATTGCTGACGCCGATATTCCTTACGCTGGCTTTTCCACCTTTCTACCTCTGGCCGCTGGCATTGGTAGCGCTGGCACCCTTGTCCATCTGCGCTTTGCGGGGCAAGATCGGCTGGCACTGGTGGGCATGGTATTATCTGCTTGGGTACATCTATTTCGCGGTGAATTTATATTGGCTGATCATCGTCACGCTGCCGGGATATATTGTCCTGTGCTTTTATCTGGCGCTGATTTTTCCGCTGTTTATTTTTATGCTTCGGATCTTCGTCGGCGAATTAAAAATTCCCGCCATCATCGCAGTGCCGGTGGCCTGGACGGTGCTGGAATTTTTACGCGGCACACTGTTTACCGGCTTTCCATGGTTCAGCCTGGGTGTGGCGCTGGCACCGGCAACGCTGCTGCTGCAATCGGCTGATCTTTTCGGAATGTATGGTCTGACGTTTCTGGCAGGAATTTCCGCCGGCGCTATTGCCGATGGCTTTGCCACCGGCCGCACGCGCCGCTGGATTTCCCCGGCGGCGGCGGTGATCGTTTTCCTCGCGGCCGGCACCTATGGCTTTTATCGGCTTTCCCAACCGCTGAACCCGCACGGCCCGAAAATCGCGGTCCTGCAGCGCTACATCCCGCAGAATCTTAAAAATTCGCCGGACACGGCCCAGGAAAAAGCGATGGTCAATACCTATCTCGCCATGTCCCGGCAAGCCGCTCGGCAGAATCCGGATCTCATTGCCTGGCCGGAGACTTCCGTACCGGGCTTTTTGAATGCTGCGTGGCTGGGCCAAAGTCCGGATGAATTTTCCCGGTCTGGGCGGCACCTGCTGGAAGCGGATCAGCTTTTTGTATTGCAATTGGCACGTTTTGCCATGCATTATAAGGTTAATTTACTGGTGGGTTCCAGCGGTATTCACTTCACCGCGTCCGGAAAAACGCGGAAAATGCAGAACATAGCCGTGCTTTTTACGCCAACTGCCGGTGAGTTACCCCGGTATTACGCCAAGCGGCATCTGGTGCCTTTCGGTGAATATGTCCCCTTTAAAACAAGCTGCCCCGCGTTGCATCGCTTTTTGCTGGGGCTTACGCCCTTCGGTCCCAATGATGATTATTCGCTTACGCCGGGAACGCGATGGAGCCACTTTACGCTTGATGCGGGAAAACACGTGTGGCGTTTTGGTGTGCCGATTTGTTATGAGGATGTGATGTCTCATCCGGCCCGTATGTTTGCGCGTCTGCACAACGGCAAAAAGGGTGCAGCGTTTTTGATGAGCATCAGCAACGATGGCTGGTATGACAGCCGCCCGGAATTGCAGCAACACCTGCAGTCGGATCAGGTGCGGGCGGTGGAGAATCGCGTGCCCATTGCGCGATGCGTCAATGGCGGATACTGCGGGTTTGTCAATTCCGACGGCGAGATAACCAAACTGGTGAAAGTCGATGGTCACAGCGCTTTTACCAGCGGAATAGCCGTAGCCCGACTGCCGTTGGATACCCGAATCACATTATTTTCGCGCGTTGGCAATATCTTTATGCAATGGCTGGTTATACTGGCGGTTCTGGCAGTGGTGATGGGGACGGGCCGGCGGCTTTACCTCCGCAGCTTTGCCACCTCGCGGAATAAAAATTCTCCGCCCGCCGCTGCTGGTATTGGGAATGACTCCTGATTGTTTTACGGAGAGTGGCTTATGCGGTTCACGCATCATATTAACGGAACGCTTCAAAACTTTTCCAGAGCGCTAATTGCCGCCCTTGCAGCGCCTGTGGCTTTAATGATGGGGGGATGCTCCGCCACCGCAACCTCCACAGCTCCGCCGCAAATCCATTTACAGGGACCGGAAGCAGTGTTGCGTGCGGGCTTTTCCAATCCGAATCCCTCCACCCGTGCCATTACCCTGGAAAGCCTCAAGCATTTACACAGTCCGCTGGCCCTGCAGTTGGTCAAGCGCGGCTTGTCTGATTCATCTCCCATGGTGGAATTTACCGCCGCGATGGTCGCGGGTGATCAGAAGATAGCCGAGTTGAAAAAACCACTTATTGGTTTAGCGCACGGCCCGGCCGTCAGCGTGCGGCCCGCGGCCATTTACGCGTTAGCCCGGCTCGGTGATGACACGTATATGAATACCTTGCCGACCATGCTGACTTCCGAAAATCCCATTGTCCGCGCCAATGCCGCCTTTGTGCTGGGCCGCCTGGGAGACAAATCCGCGATTGCCTTGCTGCGTACGGACGCTTCTGATCATAGCCACGCCGTTAAGCTGGCGGTGACTTCCGCCCTGGCGCGGCTGGGATACCGCCGGGCGGTGAATTCCATCGTGGCCTTGAGCTTAAGCCCGTACGCCGGGGATCATCTTGCGGCCCTCTCCACGTGCCGCACGTTACAAAATCCCATTGCCGTCAATGTGCTGTTGGCGGGCCTGAAAGACCCGGCACCGCCGGCGCAATTAATCGCCGCGCGCGGGTTGGGGCAGCGCGGCAGCACGCTGGGCGAAAAAATAGCGGTGCAGGCATCCAAAAGTCCCAATTCCCATCTACGGGCATTAGGGGCATTGGCGCTGGGGTCCATTCCTGTTTCATCCAATGCCC
>JAKBCC010000146.1 GCA_021808105.1 Planctomycetota bacterium | reverse complement strand
CTTGACATGCCAATAATGGACTCGGCTGTGATAATAACTGCCCTGCTCATGGTTGCCGTTGGGGCAACGGCGGCCTGGGGTTTCGGGTGGGTCAGTCGGCATGGCGGTGCGTCCGGCACCGCGGAAGTGGTGGAGGACGCCGTCGATGCCATTCGCGCGGTTGCGTTCCGCGCTGAAGAAAAATGCAGGCAGGCGGTTAACACAATGCCAGGGTTACGAATTGACCGCCATTTTTTCTTTCGTGCTGCCGCCTACCTTTTCTGCGCGACATTGATGACACTGCTGTGGCTGCTTCTTGGCTCGCAAGTTGCTAAACTATGCGAACCGGCTGTCGTCGCGTTTATCAAGCATGGAGGCGAGATCGCCACCTATAAACTTCACTTGTACTGGAATATCCGCATCGCCTTTGGCGTGATGGGATTTCTCGTGGGACTGGTCATCGGCGAAGCGGCTTACATTCTTCTTTCCCCATTCATACCCGCCGAATAGGGCGTTGCCAAAAGAAAACTTAATGCCTTTCAGCAATTACGAATATACGCGCCAAATGGGTGTGGGCTGGGCATATTTCCGCGTTATGATACGAAGCTACCGCATTTCTTCGCCGGTCCATCTATCGTAACCCGGATCGGGGTCCGGATAGTATCGCGCGCTATCGCGAAGCTTCTTTGCAACGTCGTTTATTTCTATCATTTCCTCCGGCCGTCCCGGCTCGCCACCACCGCCTCTTGTCCACTTGATCTGGATATCAGCATGCCCCTGGTATTCTTGCCGGGAATCGGCCACGTCTGCCCCAGCATTAGTGACCTCGATGGCGCAAAGCGCCGCAAACCCCGTATACGCCTTGCCGTCGCGTTGCAAGCGTTTGGCCTGTGCTTTACATCCGTCTGACTTAAGCCAATCATGTCGCATAACAGAGATCTTATTGCTTCCCTTCTGGGGCTTGAACGCAGCCTTGTCGAGTTTATTGTTCTTAAAATGATAGGGATAATAGAGGGCCCGGACGATTAGCTCATCTGTTCGGATCTGAACCGGGCAATCGGACATTGGTTATCCTGCGAAGAGTTCGGAAGCGAAAGGGGAAACCGCGTTATTTGGCGAATACAAGTGTTGCAGGATGCCTTCAAAAACACTGAATATGGGAGTACTATCTTCGGTCATTCGAGAATCTATCAGACTGGGTTTCGGGCCCGCAGAACACTGTATGTAGCCGGCATATCGTGTTTGACCGATTTCCAGATATGCCTCACCTTTGCTGCTTTCCCAGCTCATGGAAATCGTCCCATTGGTTTCTGGTGAAATTTCCGGCAACGGTAGTCCATGGAATTGCGGATTATTGAGCAAGCTGATGATAAACAGAGTAGACGATACGGCCTTCTGCGAGATGGCCTCGGCACCGTAGCCGTCCCAGTTTTCCGACAATCCCTTGAGGGATTTAATATGCGCCAGCAAGCATTGATATTCGGCATCGCGATGCACGCTCGGCGCTATGACGGAAGGGGCAGAGTTCACTCGCGGATGCAGCGACAATTTGAGATTCGAAGTTGTGCGGGCTTTTCCGCTATAATCCATAACACTCATAACAGGAGGCTGTAGTGGTTGAAAAGGTGGGATAAGTGCAGCGGTCATGATACTCCTCCATTTGCCGGCCGCATCGCCGGCCGAATTTTGTCTGTGACGTTTTGAAAAACCTCTGTCGTCATTTTATGGCATCGATCTAAATTTTCCATGATTGCGTCGACCGTTTCCGTATCGTCGGCCTTCACCAACGAACTGGTCGCCACCATCGTGTCCATCAGAATCTTCCGCTCGGTGCTGGTGTCCGTTGGCGTGACGGTAACAAAGATGCTATCCCCCATTTTTAGCGGAACCGCCAGTTGGATTGTCGGCACAACGCCGGCAATGTCCTTGGCGTGTTTTTCCAACACAGGCGGGACCTTTACATGAAAACCAAGAACATCTTCGCAGAATTCCCGGGCAGTGCGATTTCCCATCAGGTTGGCACCAAAAGCGTCGAGATAGCGCAGAATAACCGTCGAAAAATTCTCGTCCCTTTCAGAGTCGTTACGAGACTTGGCCAGCGACAGGACTCCGCCCCTGACGAACGGCCTGAATTGTTCCCACGATTGGTAGTTTGGCGGCAGGGCGTGAGCTGAAAATATACCAGGCCCCAATTGGTAGAGTCTCCTCCACGCCGCATCTGATGACGGTTCGCGGAATCTATATACCGGCTGGGATGGCAACAAAGGAAACCCCTGCGGTACCAAACGCTCGACTTGAAAACCCGTGCTATTGCGCGATATCTCTTGGTTGAATCGCGTAAAAAACTCTTCCTGGCTCGTTGCACTACCGAACTGCCCCCCTGCGGCTAGCGTTGAATTGACCCCGGCGGCTCCAGCCGGGGGCCTATACTGCCAGCGAATCTCAACCATTAATTCAATAATTGGTGGATTTTCGTAATTCACGTTCACCTCACTGGTAATAATATGTTTTAAACGGCGAACTGGCAAGGAATGCAACCTCAGGTGCGACCCCAGGAATGTAACATCTGGTGGTGCAACGCCAGGGCCACGCCGCGCAACTATTGCACATTAAAATAACGGGCTTCGGGGTGGTGGACGATCATGGCGGAGGTCGATTGTTCGGGTTGGATCATCCAGTTTTCTGATAACGTGCAGCCGATGCGTGAGGGGTCTAACAGGGCGAAAAGTTTTTCTTCATCCTGTAACTCCGGGCAGGCGGGGTAGCCGAAGCTGTAGCGGCAGCCTTGAAAATGGCAGGCAAAAATATCGCGCATGGAGGAACCATCTTTATCCGCAATGCCTAATTCCTGGCGCACGCGTTTATGCCACATTTCCGCCAAAGCTTCAGCAATCTGCACGCCGATGCCGTGGATGTAAAGATATTCTGTGAAATCGCCCTGCTCAAAAAGTTGCTTTTCATACGGGGCCACCGCCGAACCCGCCGTTACGCACTGTAACGCCAATACATCCATTTCACCGGAATCCACGGAACGGAAAAAGTCCGACAGGCACCAGCGTTTGCGACCGGTTTGCCGGGGGAAATGAAAACGCAGGCGTGGCGTTTTCTTATCCTCGGCATACACAATCAAATCATTTTTATCCGCCTGTGCCCAGAAGTAGCCGTAAACCACTTGCGGGCGCAGCAGATTCATATCCCGGCATTTCTGCTTGATGCGGTTATAAATGGGGCGAACGTGGCTTTCCGTCCATTGCCGAAATTCATCGCGCGGCATGACGCCGCTTTTGAATTGCCATTGGCCTCGGAAAAGCGCTACTTCATCAATGTAGGGAAATACCGCGTCAACCGGAATATCCGTCACCACACGCGAGCCGTAAAAGGGCAACGCCGGCACCGCAACGTCGGGGCGTATACCGGAGTTGGCATAATCCTCCGTGCTGCTTTTGGCACCCTCGTTTTGCGTCGCCGCCGTGGTAGCCACAGCACCGGCTTTGCAACGCAACTCGGCCTGTTGCCGAGCTTCTCCCGGTTCAATAAGCATATCGGCAATTTTGCCCGTCGCGACATGCTCCATGACGCGCAGGCCCTCAAAGGCGTCTTTGCCATAAAACAAGGGGCCTTTGTAAATATCGCGCAAATCCTTTTCCACGTAGCTGCGGGTCAGCGCCGCACCGCCGAGAATCACGGGTATTTCAATGCCCAAACGATTCAGTTCCTGCAAATCATCGCGCATCACCAGCGTGGACTTTACCAGCAGGCCCGAAAGGCCGATGATCTGGGCGTTATGTTCTTTAGCGGCCTGCACGATATTGGCGATGGGCTGTTTGATACCCAGATTCACCACCGTATAGCCATTGTTGGATAAAATAATATCCACCAGATTTTTACCAATATCGTGCACGTCCCCCTTAACCGTCGCCAGAACCATTCTGCCCCGGCTTTGCCCTTCACTTTTGGGCATGAAAGGCTGCAAATAGGCCACCGCAGTTTTCATCACTTCGGCACTTTGGAGTACAAACGGCAACTGCATCTGGCCGCTGCCGAACAAGTCGCCTACCACCTTCATGCCCTCCAGGAGATGATCATTGATAATTTCCAGGGGCGCATAGCGCTTCATGGCTGCATCAAGATGCTCGGGCAGCTTTTGCTTATCACCGTCAATGATGTGCCGCCGCAGTTGTTCCTCCAGGGGCAGTTGCTCGGTGGCCTGGGCCGTTTTGGCCGGAGCACCCAGATTGGTCAGCAATTGCAGGGGTTTGTAATCGTCGCGCTGCCGATCATAAATCAGGTCCATCGCCCATTGGTAATGTTCCGGTTCAATTTTATTCTGCGGCAAAATTTTACTGGCGTGGACAATCGCGCTGGTCAGGCCCGCCTTGACGCATTCATTAAAAAACGCGCTGTTTAGCACCAGTCGGGCATACGGCTTTAACCCGAAGGAAACATTGGAAAGTCCCAGCGTGGTATGGCAATCAGGCAGTTCCGCACTGATGCGGCGAATGCCGTCAATGGTTTCCAGCGCCAGCCGCCGGACTTCCTCCTGCCCGGTGACAATGGGAAATATGAGCGGATCAAAATAAATATCCGTTTCCGGAATGCCATATTTATTAACCAGAAGATCATAAAGCCTTTTGGCAATTTCAATTTTACGATCGGCGGTTTTGGCCATGGCTTCTATTTTGTCTTCGTCAATGGTGCCGGCAACCACGGCAGCACCGTAGCGCTTCAACAACGCGGCCATACGGGCAAGCTTTTCTTCGCCATCTTCCAGATTAATGGAGTTGACAATACACTTGCCCGGGGCCGCCTGCAGGCCGGCTTCAATGACATCCAACTGTGTCGAGTCGATCATCAGTGGCGCGGTAACTTCCTTGGCAAAGCGCCGGACAATATCGGTCATGTCGGGTACGCCATCGCGGCCCACGTAATCCACGCAGACATCCACAACGTGCGAACCTTCCTTCACCTGCTCACGCCCGATGGCGGTCAGGGTGTCCCAATCCGCAGCCAGCAGGCAATCCCGGAATTTTTTGGAACCGTTGGTATTGGTGCGCTCGCCGATGATGAGAATGGAATTATCCTGCCGCGCGTCCACCGCACTATACAGCGATGAAACAGTCGCGTGGGCCGCATCAGTCTTCCGCCCGTGCGCGCTGCGGAATCCCGGTTTTAACTGGCCTACGGCTGCGGCAACCGCACGAATATGATCCGGCGTGGTGCCGCAGCATCCACCGACAATATTAACCCCGAATTGCTGAACAAATTCCACGTGCGCTTTGGCAAGTTCAGCCGGACCCAACGGAAAATGCGTGCGGCCCTCATGCAGCACGGGCAGCCCGGCATTCGGCTGGACCGATAAATAGCGCACGCAATTCTGGCTAAGCGTTTCCACATGCGGGCGCATCAGTTCCGGCCCCGTAGCACAGTTCATGCCAATGACATCGACCGGAAGCGCTTCCAGCGTGGTGATCACCGCGTTCATTTCCGTGCCCAGCAACATCGTGCCGACAGTTTCCATGGTTACCTGCACCATGATCGGCACGCGAATGCCCAGTTCCTGCATCGCATCCAGCGCGGCAATCACCGCGACTTTGGCCTGCAGCAGGTCAAAACAGGTTTCAATGAGAATCGCATCCACCCCGCCATCCAGCAGACCGCGAACCTGCTCGAGATAGGAATCGCGCATGATGTCAAACGTGGTATTGCCCAGCGTGATGGCTTTGGTGCCCGGACCGATTGAGCCGGCGACAAAACGCGGGCGATCTGGTGTGGCAAATTTATGGGCTGCATGACGGGCCAGGATCGCCGCCTTGCGGTTGATTTCTCGACACTGATCCTGCAATCCAAATTCCGCCAGAACAATTTTACTGGCTCCGAACGTATCGGTTTCCACCGTATCGGACCCGGCAGCGTAATAGGATTCATGGATGGATTGAATTACATCCGGGCGGGAAAGCACCAGCACTTCCGGGCAGTTTTCCAAATTATTAAAATCAGCCAGCGTCAGATTCGCTGCAAATATCTGCGTACCTAATCCGCCGTCGAATACCATGACCCGGTGTTTTAACACATCCAGAAATGGATGATTTTCCATGCCTCCGGCCGCGTGGCTCTTCAAGCGTGATGCGATTGTATTTTCTTTCTCACTAGTCATGATTCACTACTCATTATTTATTTGCCCGGCGACAAGGTGTCCAACGGGTGTATGGCGGGAGAGCCAATAGCATGGCCTTATCAGCGCGCCGGCCGCGATCGCGTCCCGCCGCTTTTCCCTGTTGAAAAATTCCGTTGCGGCCTTGCACCGGTCGAGCGGGCGGGTCGCGGCGCTGTTTTTTCCACACCCTGCTGCAAGCGTTTTCGTTCCTTTTCCATTTCCTTGCGTTCGAACCATTTCTGCGTTGCCTGTCGTTTCTGGTCATGATGCTCCGGCGAACTGACCGTGCGCAGCCATTGCAACTCTTTCAGTGAAAGAGGACGGGATTCACCGGGGTTCAATCCGGCGGCTGTAATTTTTTCCGCAATCGCCACGCGGAACATATCGGCAACCCGGTACCCGAAACGGGCCAGCACCCGGCGGAATTCCCGGTTTTTTCCTTCCGCAATGGTTACTTCCAGAATCGTCTTGGCACGCTGCCGCGACAGCACGCGCAAGGCAAAACCTTCCGCCCGCACGGCCCGGCCGCCATCGGGCGCTCCCAGCCAGATGCCTTTACGGACTCTTTCCACGGCTTCACTGGTTAAACGGGCGTCCACAGTGACCACGTAGGTTTTTTCCACACCATAGCGCGGATGCGATATGGCGTTGGCTAATTCACCGTCATTGGTCATCAGCACCAGTCCGCGGGAATCCATATCCAGGCGGCCGACGGGGAAAAGCCGAGCGGTAATGCCCGGCAACAATTCATGCACCGTTTTGCGATCCGCCGGATCATTCCGCGTCACCAGTACGCCTTTGGGCTTATACAGCAGAATGTAGAGCAGTTTTTCCGGTTGCAGGGCTTCAACCAGATCATCACCCACGGTGATGGTGTCCTTTTCCGGATCAATCAGCACGGGCAATTTTACGGGCACCTGACCGTTGACTCGCACTTGCCCTTCCAGAATCAGTTGTTCGCACTTGCGCCGCGCAGCCACGCCGCAATCGGCCATAAATTTTTGTAAACGTACTTTCATCGTGTATTTTCCATTTCATTACAGCCGGGCGGAATCGCACAGCCTGTCCCTTTAAGGCAGCCGCGTCCGTAACAGTGTACACGTGCTGACCACCCGCAGGCGAATCTGTCGGGCACCGGCGGGAATCAGGATGGTTTCTCCCGGCGCAAATGCCAGGGGCATGGCATCCAATATTTCCAGCACACCCTGTCCGGAAAGACAGATCCATACCTCAGGCTTTTCATCCAGCCATTCCGCCGGAAAGGTCTGACTTCCCTCCGGCACGGTCAGCCGCTGCATGGAAAAATAATCGCAGGAAACCAGTTCCGTGACCGTTGTATCATCCACCAGATAATTGCGTCTTAGTGTCGGTGCTGCTACGGTTGGGGCAAAGTCGATAACTTCCAGCGCTTCCTGAATATGCAGGCTCCGCGCCTTGCCGTCCGGCCCCAGACGATTCCAGTCAAAAACTCGGAATGTTGTGTCACTGGGCGTCTGCACTTCCGCAGCCAAGACCCCCGCGCCAAGGGCATGAACAGTGCCCGATTCCAGAAAATGGCAATCGCCCGCCTGTACCGGTATCGGCTGCAGCAGCCGGTCCACCGTGCCGGCCTGCAGGGCCGCGGCAAACATGTCACGCGTTACGCCGGGCTTAACCCCCTTGTATATTTTCGCACCCGGCGCGGCTTCCAGCACATACCAGGCTTCACTCTTCAGTTGTGCGCCCGGGTGCGATTCCGCGTAGGCCTTGTTGGGATGCACCTGCACGGATAAATCCGCAGCCGCATCCAGAAACTTTATCAGCAGCGGAAAGTGGCTGTTGCGGGCGGCCGCCCGGCCCATCAATGCCGGACCGAATTGTGTAATAGCATCATGCAGCGATTGTTTGGCTAAGGGACCATTTGCAATGCGGCTGGACAAACTGCCGTCCGCTTCCCCACCGGCTGAATCGACTTTCACAGAGCCTGCAGGCAGATCGGCCAGTTCCCAAGCCTCGCCGATACGTGATTTATGAAACTCGCGCGGCACGGGTCTGCCCAGATTATGGCGGATTTTTTGTCCGCCCCAGATGCGCTGCTGAAAAACCGGGGAAAATTTCATGGGGTATATCGTCACGTCGGTGCAATCCTTCATTTAACGCTCGGGCCGCCGGGCTTATTGGCAATACATCATTGTAGGGCCTTATTGTAGGCCCAAATAAGCCAAAGTAAGTCCTGACCCGGCCCTTCGCCATCATTATCGGCCAAACGGCAGCGAAACTTTCATCCATCCCGTCGCGTTGCGGCTGTTTTCCCTCGCGAGCACCGGATGGTTAATCCGGTGGTTGATCCCCTTGCCGCCAACCGACCGCCGGGTTATCACCGCAGTGCTCTATAAAAAAAGGTGTCAGGTACCTTTTCTGTTTAACGCGGCTCCCTCGCGAGCACCGGATGGTTAATCCGGTGGTGGATCCCCTTGCCGCCAACCGACCGCCGGGTTATCACCACGGTGTTCTATGACGGAACGCTGCGCGGCGCTTGCCAAGCACCGCGTAAGTAATTATCATTATATCCGGATGAACGGATCATTGCCAGTCAGGACCCCCGTCACGTCCGCCGAAGCGCCCAGCGTTCGGCGGTGGGTTGATACCTTGCGCACGTTAGCTGATCCCATGCGTTGCCGCATTATCCGCCTGCTGGAGCACGCCGCCGGCCCCGGATTGCGGGTGGGCGAACTGGCCGAAGCACTCAAGCTGCCGCAATCCACCGTCAGCCGGCACATTAAAAATCTGGTGGAAGCGGGGGCGGTGGAAGGGCGGCGTGATGGCACATCCATGTTATACCGCCTGGCTCCGTTGGCTGGGCCGTCAGCCATACGCCAATTGCGGACCCTGGCGCGCGACTATCTGGCCCATGATGAGCAAGTCCTGGCAGATGAAGAGCGGCTGCTGCGGGTGCTGCAGCGCCGGCAACAGCAACGCCCCGATTTTTTTAATGCCAGCGCCCCCGAATGGGACACCATTCGCACGCAATGGTTTGGGGAGAGTTTTCATCTGGAAGCCATGCTCGCCGCCTTGGACCCAACTTGGATTGTCGGAGATCTGGGTGCGGGAACCGGTACCATGGCCGCCTTGCTGGCACCGCATGTGCAGCAGGTAATCGCGGTGGAACCTTCCTCAG
>JAKBCC010000145.1 GCA_021808105.1 Planctomycetota bacterium | reverse complement strand
TTGGCATTGTCCGCCACCGGGCCGAACACATCCATACTGATGGTATTACCCGTCAGGCTTAACATACCAATGCCGCACATGGCCACGCCATAGGCGACAAAAATTGGATTGGTATGCGCAAATATCATAACACTTGTGAAGATGCTGCCGGCAATAATGAGAATCGCCATGACGCTGCTTTCCATTCCGGTGGCCAACCCTTGGATAATGTTGGTGGCATGGCCCGTGGAGCACGCCCGCACCAGACCGCGCACCGGCCCATGCTCTGTGCCGGTAAAATATTCCGTGCTTAAGTTTAACAGCACCGCAAGAACCAAACCGACAATAGCCGCCACCGCCGGGCGCATATCCAAACCCGTGACTCCCATTGAGGCCCACGCGGGCGTGTGGGCCTCAATAGCGGCCAGGGAATGGTTGATCGTGAATGCCGCGGTGTTGAACCGCAGATAAAAAAAGCCCAGCACACAAAATCCGATGGTGCATAAAATGGCACCGAAGCGGAATCCGGAATTTAAGCAGTGCATCGCCTCTTTGACGCCCCCTTTCGCCGGCGCGCGGACGCTGGAAGTGGAAATAATATCGGATATTACACCAATGGCCTGGGCCAGAAGCGGAAACAATACGCCCTTGTGGCCAAAGCTCGCCCAGCCCAGAATCATCGCCGCCACCAGCGTCACCTCATAACTTTCAAAAATATCAGCGGCCATCCCGGCGCAATCGCCGACGTTATCGCCCACATTGTCGGCGATGGTGGCGGCGTTACGCGGATCATCTTCGGGAATGTCTTTTTCAATTTTCCCAACCAAGTCCGCCCCAACATCAGCAGCTTTGGTATAAATACCGCCGCCCACGCGCATAAATAGCGCAATAAGCGTTCCGCCGAAGGCGAAGCCAAGTAGTACATCAGGCGCTCGATCCCCGTAATACATAAATATAAACGTGGCCCCCAGCAGCCCCAGGCCGTCAATTAAAATCCCGGTTACCGTACCGGTGCGATAGCCCAATAGTAAAGCCTTGCCAAAGCCTTCATCAGCCGCCGCTGCTGCCACGCTCAAATTTCCGCGCGTGGCCAAAAACATGCCCACGGTTCCCACCGTCAGCGAAAATAAAGCGCCGCACACAAATGCCAGCGCCCGGCCAATCGGCAGGCTCGCTCCGAGTTGCGTATGCCAGTTGGCCGTTAACAGCAGCAACAGGGCGATCAGGGCGATAATCGGCAAGAGCGTGTTGCGCTGGCGCGTCAAATAGGCCTTGGAACCTTCGCGAATCGCCTTGGCGATGTCCTGCATGCGCACCGTGCCCTTGTCAGCCCGGCTCACAAAGCCCATCAAATACGCGGCATAAAGCAACGCCAGAATAGCTATGCCCGCAACGGCAAAGAGGGTTATTCGTTCATAAACGGAAAATTGCGGCGACCATAAAAATCCAAACGGCGTAAATGCCGTCTGGTGGCTCGCCGATGGCAGATTCGCCCGGAGCGCTTTGCCACCGGGACCACCCGAGGCATTGGCCACAAACCACAAACCGGCCAATGCACAGGCAAAAAATCCAAACCGCTGAAAGCGCCGAAAAGCGCCGACAAGTCGAACCATCTTCCACCGCCCTGAAAAGAAACTTAAACTGCTAGAATAAACAGGATGACCGGATTGTCAACTTTGGGTATGCTCTATCTGTGCTGTTATGGATCAGGAACTGCTCAAGCGTTTGGCCGCGAAATATATCTGGTGGAAAACGCCGGAAGATGCCGTGGCGTACCCGCATCGCATCATGGCGCAGGTTATGAACATGGGAGATTTTGATGATGTCCGCGAATTGACTGATGCGGTGGGCGATGATGTGTTGCGTGAAGTCGTGCGTTCGGCCGAACCAGGCGAATTTAACTGGCGATCATGGTGCTACTGGCACTGTCGGCTGGAGCTTTCTGATGGCGACAAAATCCCCCCCCTTCCGCAACGGAGATTGCAATAATGAATTTTGAAACGCACTGGGACATCTTACAACCCGCGCAGAAACGCATCTGGCCCCAATTACATGCCGCCTCCAAAATGGGGTTCGTCCTCTATGGCGGCACTGCCGTAGCATTGCGCTTTGGGCATCGCCAATCCATCGACTTCGACTTTTTCACCGATCGTTCGCTGGATAAATTGGCGATAGGCAAAGCATTTCCCTTTTTAGCCACCGCCCAAGTACTTCAGGAGACCGCTCAAAGCTGGACCATGCTGGCAGCAGACCATAAACCCGGCGAGAGGGCCGTGCAGATTTCTTTTTTCGGCACGATAACCAATGGTCGGGTTGGTGTGCCGGAATTTACGGATGATGGAAGTGTGTTAGTCGCCTCGCCGGCCGATCTGCTGGCTTTCAAGGTAAAAGTGATCCTGCAACGCGTGGAGGCGAAAGATTACCAGGATATCGCCAGAATGCTGGCCGCGGGCGGAAGTCTGGCCCATGCGCTGTCTGCGGCGCGAACATTATTCGGTACCGCATTCCAGCCTATGGAAAGTCTCAAGGCATTAACTTGCTTCAACGGTGGGGATCTCCTTACGCTTTCTCCGGCAGTGCGTGAAACCATCCTGGCGGCCACGCGTAAGCCAATGCGCCTTGAACCGATCGCCTTGGCATCTGAGAACCTGGCGTTGGAAACATAAATGCTCTGCCTGAAGCACGCAAAGCTGCCCATACCATTACTTTCCGATGCAGAAACTGCTGAAAATGCGGCCTAACACATCATCACTGCTGATGGTGCCGGAGATGGCACCCAGATCATCCAATGCCGCCCGCAAATCCGCGGCCAGCAATTCCGGAAATTGCCCGGAAGAAGCCAGTATTTTTTCCGCTCGTTCCAAGGCGGATCGGGCCTGCCGCAGCAGCAACTGATGCCGACTATTCAACGTAAGACAATCTTCCGCCACCGGGGCCTGCCGATGGGCGAGATCAAACACCAGTTCGCGAAGCGCAGGGAGGCTGTCACCCGTTTTAGCGGCTACGTTTATCCACGGTAAGGATATTGTAGGCGGAGCCGAACGTAACCCGCCGGATAAATCGGATTTGTTGCGCACGATTATTTTCCATACGTGGATGTCTTGAATCTCGGCCATCAGTGCCTCTATTGAACCCTGCGTATCCGTATGGTCAACGACCAGGAGAATAACGTCCGCGCGCAGCAATGTCTGCCGTCGCGCGTCATTCATGAGTTCGGCCATGGACGTAGTGTTGGTTTCTACGCCGGCGGCATCCACCAGCCGTACCGATCGCGACGCATCCGACAGTTCCACAGATATCGCGTCACGGGTGGTACCCGCGACGGGCGAAACAATGGCTCGCTCCTGCCCGGACAGCGCATTAAGCAGTGAACTTTTTCCCACATTGGGACGTCCCAGCAGAACCACCGTCGGCATGGCCGCCAGCGCCTCCCAACTTACCGACCGCGTTTCCAGCGCCTGCATTGATTGGCTTAGCGCATATAGACGTTGCTGTAATTGATCCAATGCAATAAAACTCACGCCCGGTTCATCACTGAAATCAATGCCTGCTTCCACCAGTGCAAGAATATCCGCCAATGTATCCGCCTGCTGTTGCACCCACCGATGCAGACTGCCCTGACGCAAACTCGCGGCAGCACGCAACTGATGATTCGTGCGCGCGGAGATTGTCGCGGCAATTCCCTCCGCTTCGGTAAGGTCTAATTTGCCATGGAGAAATGCCCGCGCTGAATATTCGCCCCCCTCCGCTTGTCGCGCCGCTTTGGCCAGGAGTTTATCCATGATCAGAGCAAGAAGTGCCGGCGATCCGGGGATATGTAATTCCGCAATATCCTGCCCGGTAAAACTGCGGGGTGCCTGGAAAAGCATAAGTCCCACCGGCAACGCAGGTTCATCAAGCCAGGCATCTATCCAGCAAAACGGCTGCGGTTTGGCGACAGGCCGCAGGAGGCTTGTTGCGATGGCCCAACTTAGCGGCCCGGAAAGCCGAATAATGCCGCGCGCTGCGGATCCCCCCGGTGAACTGATTGCCACAATGGTGTCATCGGTCTGCATATCGCAGATTTTAGTCGATCGAAGCCTGTCCGAGTAATGGCCGGGATTGCTTTTTGTCCCTCCCCCCCAACTGCGGTGAGCCTGTAGCATCGTGTTGTGCGCCATCGCCGCCACTACTTGTCGAGCACCGGATGATTAATCCGGTGGTTGATCCAGTGGCACCAACCAACCACCGGGTTATCACCACGGTGCTCTATGACGCGACGATGCCTCAAGAGGTTATGCAATATAATCAGGAAAAAGTCACGCCGGTAAACCATCAACGCGGATGGGAACTTGCAGCCTGAAGCCGTTCTTTCGCCTGATCCTCTTTGCGTCAACAATCAATTTTTCCCCATTAAGCGCAAAGCCTGTGAAATCTTAAAATTTGACGTGACGTTTGCTTTTCAACCGGCAATAAAGCCCGTAGAGTATAGCCTCGGTAGCAGGCTTCACTTGGAACATCCTGCTGATTTTGTCCAGGCCATTGCATAGCGGAGAAACACGATGGGTCAAACTTCTGTTCGGCGGTTTCAACGGCGTGATGTTGTAAAATTAGCAGCCTCCACGGCAGTGCTGGCAGCAGGCACGGTGCTAACCACCTCAAATGCCCGGGCCGCGAAAGCCGGAAGGATAATCCGCGTTGAAGATATGGACATCAGTATGATGCAGCAGGGTTGGGGAAATCCAACCAAAAATAAAAGTGTCGGCGGAAATACGTTAAGCGTCGGCGGGAAAACATTCCAGCACGGCATTGGAACCCATGCCGAAAGCGTTTTCCATATCAATCTGAAAAAGGCGGCTGCCACCTTCACAGCCAAGGTTGGCCTGGATGATGAAGCCACAAAACGCGGGGCGGTGATTTTTGAAGTTCTGGTGGATGGCAAAACCAAAGCGCGCACACCCGTCATGCGAGTGGGAGATCCCGCCCGCGAAATCCACGTGAAGCTGCGGGGGGCTAAAGAGCTTACCCTGCTGGTGCTGCCGGGGGTTACCGGCAATGACTATGATCATGCCGACTGGCTTAATCCGGTGATCACTCTGGTCGCCGGTGCCACCGCCCGCCCCGTAGCTCTGCCACCCTATCCGGGTGCCCATGATTATCCAGTCATTGCCAGCGGCGATCCAGAAACGCCGGAGTTTCACGGCCCGCGCGTCTTTGGCGCTACGCCGGGACATGATTTTCTCTTCCGTGTTCCCTTCACCGGAAAAGCCCCCGTTAGCCTTAGTGCCGTGGGTCTGCCGGACGGATTGATGATGGATGATAAGGGAATTATCACCGGTAAAATCAACAAGACCGGAGAATACAAGGTCAAGCTGACCGCGAAAAACGCTTCCGGCACAGCGCATCGCACACTGCGGCTTGTGGCGGGCGAACATAAATTGGCCCTGACACCGCAGATGGGCTGGAATTCATGGAATGCCTACGGCATGGCCAATGATGCCAAACGTACCCGCGCCGCCGCCGACGCGATGGTAAAAAGTGGTCTGGCCGCTAAAGGCTTTATGTATATTAATATCGATGACGGCTGGCAGAACGGCCGCACCGCCGATGGCGAAATAAAAACCACTGAAAAGTTTGGCGATATGAAATCCATCGCGGATTATGTCCATAGCCATGGTCTGCGCTTCGGCGTGTACTCCTCGCCGGGGCCAAAAACCTGCGGCGGACATACCGGCAGCTTCGGTCATGAAGTGCAGGACGCCCACACGTATGCCAGGTGGGGTGTAGATTATCTCAAATACGATTGGTGCAGCTACAGTGAGGAAGCCCCAAAACATCCGGATCTGGAACAATTTATCAAGCCCTACCGCATCATGGGCGAAGCCCTGCGAAAATCCGGACGCGATATATTCTTCAGCCTGTGCCAGTATGGTATGGGACACGTCTGGACCTGGGCGGGCAAATCGCCGGTGTGGGGTAACAGTTATCGAATCAGTGGAGATATTAATGACTCCTGGGGAGCCATGATCAGTAATGGCTTTGGCAGCGACGGCAGGTTATTTCCTTTTGCCGGGCCCGGGTATTGGAACGATCCGGACATGCTGGTGGTGGGCTGGGGATATTTTGAAGACGGCCCCCTGCACTGGACCAAGCTTACCCCCCATGAACAGCTTACCCATATTACGCTCTGGTGCATGCTGTCGGCACCGCTGCTTTTGGGTTGCGATCTTGAAAAACTCAATAAATTCACCACCGACCTGATGACCAACACCGAAGTTCTGGCGGTCAATCAGGATGAACTGGGCAGGCAGGCCCAGCGGGTAGATCAGCAGGGACAAGTGCAAGTCTGGGCACGCCCCCTGTGGGATGGCACGGTGGCCGTGGCGATATTTAATCTCGGTGCAGTACCCAGAAGCGTTTCGATACCAGACTGGGGCATGGTTGACCCGGTTTTGCGCCGGGGTGCAAAGTCCATGCGCGGCAAACAGCCGGTACGCGATTTGTGGCAACGCAAAAATCTGGGCGTTAAAACATCCTTCAGCGCCACCATCCCTTTGCACGGTGCGATCATGCTCAAGGTTGGTACACCCGATGTGATGGATGATTAATAATCGGCTAATTGATGTGTCTGCGAACGCTCATGCGGCGACACATGGATTGCGGTTTTCCAGGAAATAAATAACAGGCTTTTGATGCGGAGTATAGTCTATGATGCAACGTAGAGATTTAATCAAGGCGGGTCTGGCGGTTGCTGCATCCGCATCATTGGCCAATGTTACACCCTCGCTCAAAGGGCAATCCACCGCTCTGGCCGGGGCGATCGCCGCGTCCGGGCCGCGCCGCCATGAATTACTGGACGCCAATTGGCGGTTTCAAGGCCTGCCTGGAAAACCTGTTAAACACAGCGACCATGCGGCTGCGGCTGCGGATTTTGACGATAGCGCCTGGCGTGTGGTGCAATTACCCCATGATTATATTGTGGAAGGAAAATACGATCCGCACGGTGACAAGGCCCGCGGATTTCTGCCGGTGTACCCCGCCTGGTATCGCCGGCATTTTTCCCTGGCACCAGCCGACAGCGGTAAAGCCGTCTGGCTTGATTTTGAAGGCGTATTCCGCGATGCCCATGTCTATCTCAACGGAAAACTCCTGGGACGCCATCAGGGCGGTTATACGCCGTTTCGCTTTGATATTTCCAAATCCGCTAATTTCGGCGGCGATAACGTTCTGGCGGTGCATGTGGATCCCACCAAGTTTGAAGGTTGGTGGTATGAAGGCGGCGGCATTTACCGCCACGTCTGGTTGAACGTTGCCGACCCGGTACATGTGTTGCCATGGGGCGTTTACGTGACCAGCGAGGTGCACGATGTCCTTGGGAACCCCTCGGCGGATTTAACCATTGAAACCAGTGTGGTCAATGAATCACCGCAGCAGCATACATGTCAATGCGCATTAACGATCTCCGATCCACAGGGAACAACCGTTGCCAGAATTTCCAATAAAATGATTCTTTCCGCAGGCCAATCCGGCTCCATTACCCAGGTTGCCGCCTTAAAGCAGGTGGCGCTTTGGTCGTTGGAAAATCGCAATCTTTACACGCTTACCACTGAAGTATTCCGCGGGGGATCTCTGGTGGATGTCCATACCCAGAAATTCGGCATTCGCACCCTGCACTATGATGCCGGCAACGGCTTTTTTCTTAATCAGAAGCATGTCGAGCTTAAGGGCACCTGCAACCATCAGGATTTTGTGGGCGTCGGCATCGGTGCGCCGGACAGCCTCTGGTACTGGCGCGTGCGTAAGCTCAAGGAAATCGGCTGCAATGCCGTGCGCTGTTCACATAACATGATGGCCCCCGCATTTTATGATGCCTGCGATGAACTGGGCATGTTGGTGATGGATGAAAACCGGCGCTTAAGCGATGATGAAGGGCCCAAAACACACCTCAACGCTCCCTGGAAAAATATGTGGCATGTTGATGAAATGGTGCTGCGTGATCGCAATCATCCCAGCATCATCATGTGGTCATTGTGCAATGAAGAAGACATGGTGCAGAATACCGCGTATGGCAAAAAAGTCTTCGCACACTTGATGCATTCGATCCATAAGTATGACCGCACCCGCCCGATTACCTGCGCGTTAAACAGCAACTGGGGCAAAGCTCACAAACGGGGATGGGATGCCACGGAAAATTTTGTTCATCTGCAGGGTATTGAATCGGTGGAGAACTTAATCGGCTGCAACTATCACCCCTATAACTATGATCGATTCCACCAGGCCTATCCGCACCTGAAGATGTTCGGCAGCGAAATCGGCAGCGCTCTTACGGATCGGGGAATCTACAAAGCCGATTGGGCCGCTGGACATCTAAGCAACTATAACAGTCGCATGGAGCAGTCATGGCAGCCCGTGGCAGTCCGGAAATATATGGCCGGCGGATTCATCTGGACCGGCTTTGATTATCGCGGCGAGCCAACCCCCAGCGGCTGGCCCTGCATTAACTCCCACTTCGGCGCATTAGATATGTGCGGCTTCCCCAAGGATGTCGCGATGTATTACAAGGCCTGGTGGGGCGACAAACCGCTGGTGCATATTTTTCCGCACTGGAATTGGCACGGCCATGAAGGTAAAACCATCAGCATTTGGTGCTACAGCAACTGCGATAAAATTGAACTGCGCGTCAATGGCACCAGTTACGGCACCAAAGCCATGCCCCGCCTCAAACACGTCCAATGGGATGTACCCTATACGCCAGGCCATATTGAAGCGTATGGCTATAACAACGGTTCACTGACCGCCATCCATCGCATCGAAACCACAGGCCGCCCCGCCGCCCTGCTACTGACGCCGGATCGCTACGTGCTGCAGGCCGACGGACAGGATACAGTCCCCATTGCGGTTTCCGTCGTGGATTCCGCAGGCCGCATCGTGCCCACAGCCGACAATAAAGTCCGATTCAGCGTTACCGGCGCAGGCATGAATGCCGGAGTCGGTAACGGCGATCCCACCTGTCTGGAGCCTAATCAGGCCAGTTATCGCAGCGCTTTCAACGGCCTGTGCATGGTCCTGGCCCGTGCAGATTACGCCGGCGGAATTATCCGCGTGCGCGCCACCGCCGACGGCCTGCAGCCCGCAGCCGTGCAACTTCTGGCGAAAATGTAACAGCGCCCCCGCAGGTTAGCCACATCCGCCTCCGGTGCGGGCTCGGGTGCGAACACGGCCACAAACACAGGAAACCCATCGGAAGTTCCGCTTCGGCATAACATGGACGCATGTCAATACACCGTACTTCTGTTTTTCGCCAGCGGCTTACTTCAGAATGCCGATTTCAC
>JAKBCC010000144.1 GCA_021808105.1 Planctomycetota bacterium | reverse complement strand
GAAGGTTATTTACGATGGGTGGCCAGCGGGGTGGCGGTGGAACGGTGGGAGCGCAGTGTATAGATTCGAACGGATAATGGATTCCGGCGGCGTTGCGGAAGGCTACGATTGCGGTGCCTGCGGCAATACGTTGATCTTCACCGGTCCGGTTGCCGATGGCATCTGGTTCACGGATGACGATGTGCAATCTTCCTACGGCGCGAATGATATTATTTATTGCGGGTACAGGTTTGATCCCGAAACAGAACTCTACCATGTCCGCGCGAGAACGTACAACCCCACCCTCGGTCGTTGGATTCAACGCGATCCGATCGGCTACGCCGGCGGCGTGAATTTGTATGAGTATGTCGAGGGCCAGCCGACGACGGGGTTGGACCCAGTTGGCCTGTTAGTGGGGTTTCCGGCCCCGACGCTATGCAGCACGCCTCCGGGCTGTACCAGCAATGCAAAATGTTGCCAGTGCATGGTGTTGCAGGAGGGCACCGGCGGATGCGAGGACGCGGTTTACCACGCGATGCTCAACCGACAGGCTCTCTGCGGACGTTACAGATTAACAACGACAACTGGGGGCCGGACAGTGTCCTGTTGCTAAGCACAGACGGCTGGTGGCCCGAAGCCAATATCAAAAGATACCGTGTGATCACATTGGCCGGTGGGAAACTGGTAGAGACATTTTCCGCGAAGGGCAGCCGGTGGAGCGCGATAGCGGGAGATCCCCCGATAGATCGGATCACAAGCCTGGCTCTCGTGTCGATTCCGACTTCGCCCCCTTTCAACTGCCTTTGCCTGTTCAGCCAATGCTTTGGTGCCCGGCGAGGTGTATCAGCCAAACTTTGGAGGTGGGATCCGGAGAGCCTGCACTTCGTACCGCTGACCAGTCGCGAAATCGCCTCCGTAAATTCGCATGTCCTGAAATGGGCACGAGGAGTCAAATGGTGATACGGCCGCGGGAGGGCAGCAAGCGAAACGGGGACGGAGCTGGCGTTTGAGGTGTGATGCAATGCGGGCCTGCGGCGACCTGCCCGAACTTGGAGTTGTCAGAGCATGCGCAACGGGGTAGCTGCGGTTGGTAATTGCTGACTGCGGAACGGTCACGATGGCCGCACTGAACGAAAAACTTCACCACAACGGGACAAAGGTTTGGTATCGCTGCGATATTGGCGGAGAAGAAAAAGTCGCTCTGGTTGCCGCGGCGATTCTTAAACAGCGCTGTGCGAAGGCTGAATGGAAGTCTCAGAGGCATGGAAGCCCGGTGTTTATCCGCGTAATCGGCGTAATCCGCGGTCTTTTATGCAGTCGATGTTGAGTTGCATATCGGGTACCGAGATTTCAGGGAGGCTGCCCAAAATTCCTTGCTGCCATATCGGCAGTTTAACGCCTGCCTCGGCGGCAATTAACCCCTGAAAAGGCCTGCTTTTCGCTATTTTCTTCTGGTACGGCATTTGTTATGTGCCTGAGAGGGACCGGTTAATTTAAGGTTCCTCGAAAGGAAGTTCTATGCGCTTCGACAAATTTACTGTGAAAGCTCAAGAGGCTCTGGCCAATGCTCAAAGCTTGGCGGCGGAAAAGCAGCATGGCGAGGTGACGGCGCTGCACGTGCTATCCGCGTTGCTGGCGGATAGGGATGGAATCATCCGTCCGCTGCTGGCCAAATTGGGCGTGGATGCCGGGCAGTTGGATTCGAGTGTTGAAACACAACTTGATCGTTTGCCCAGCGTCTCCGGCGGGGCGCAGTTGGGCATGGCTCGGGATGTCAGTGAGGTGCTCGCTGCAGCGCAGAAGGAAGCGGATCGTTTGAAGGACGAGTACCTTTCCACAGAGCATTTGCTGCTGGGATTAATCGCTTCCCAATCAGCGGCAAAAAATGCGCTGACCGCATCGGGTATAAATAAAAATGCCGTTCTCGCCGCTTTGAAAGATATTCGCGGCACTTCCCGTGTGACAGACCAGAATCCGGAAGATAAATATCAGACTCTGCAAAAATATGGCCGCGATCTGGTGGAATCCGCCCGGCAGGGAAAACTGGACCCCGTCATTGGTCGTGATGAAGAAATTCGCCGCTGTATGCAGGTTCTTAGCCGTCGCAGTAAAAACAATCCGGTGCTTATTGGTGAGCCGGGCGTTGGTAAGACGGCCATTGTGGAAGGCCTGGCACAGCGCATTTTAACGGGGGATGTACCGGAGGGGCTTAAGAATAAAAAGCTGATCGCGCTGGACATGGGCGCTCTGGTGGCCGGGGCCAAATACCGGGGGGAATTTGAGGATCGCCTGAAAGCGGTTCTGAAGGATGTGGAACAGGCGGCGGGCGGCGTTATTCTGTTTATTGATGAACTGCATAACGTGGTGGGTGCCGGCCGGGCGGAAGGAAGCATGGACGCATCTAATTTGCTTAAACCTGCCCTGGCACGCGGGGAATTGCGTTGCATCGGTGCAACCACCTTAGACGAATACCGCAAATACATTGAAAAAGACCCGGCGCTGGAGCGGCGTTTTCAGCCGGTGATGGTGCCGCAGCCGTCTGTGGAAGATACAATCTCCATTTTGCGCGGCCTGAAGGAGCGTTATGAAACGCACCATGGCGTGCGCATTGTGGATGCTGCTCTGGTAGCCGCAGCCACATTAAGCAACCGCTATATTACCGAGCGCTTTCTGCCGGACAAGGCCATTGACCTTATTGATGAGGCCGCCAGTCGATTGCGGATTGAAAATGATTCCATGCCCGCGGCATTGGATGACCTGCGGCGAAGAATCATGCAGTTGGAAGTGCAGCGCGAAGCGCTGAAAAAGGAAAAAGACGAGGCTTCTCGGCAACAATTGGAGAAAGATCAGAAACTCCTGGCGGATCTCAATGAGCGCAACGCCGAACTCACGGCCAAGTGGGAACGTGAATCGGGCGTCTTGCGAGGCATCAAGGCCATCCGGGAGAAAATTCAACAGACCCAGACGCAATTGGAGGAAGCCCAGCGGCAGGGAAAACTGGAAGAGGCGGCCCGTTTGCGCTACGGGGACATGCGACAACTTGAGGCGGATCTGCAGGCCCGGCAGAAGCAACTGGAGGAAATACTCAAATCCGGCCAGTCGATGGTGCGCGAAGAAGTTACGCCGGAGGAGATCGCCCATGTTGTCGCAAAATGGACGGGGATTCCGGTGACGAAAATGCTGGAAGGCGACAAACAACGTCTGAAACGCATGGAAGAATTTTTGCGGCGTCGCGTCATCGGACAGGATGAGGCGGTCAAGGCCGTCAGTAATGCGGTACGGCGTAACCGCGCCGGGCTTGGAGATCCGCGCCGACCCATTGGCAGTTTTATGTTTTTAGGGCCTACCGGCGTGGGCAAAACAGAACTGTGCAAAGCCCTGGCGGAATTTTTGTTTGATACCGAAGAATCCATGATACGCATTGATATGTCTGAGTTTATGGAGCAGCACAGCGTGGCTCGGCTCATCGGGGCACCGCCGGGATATGTGGGCTATGAGGAAGGGGGCGTGCTGACGGAATCGGTTCGTCGCCGGCCGTATTGCGTTATTCTGTTTGATGAAATTGAAAAGGCCCATCGTGATGTGTTTAATGTGCTTTTGCAGGTGCTTGATGATGGACGCCTGACCGATGGGCAGGGGCGCACGGTTGATTTTAAGAACACGCTCATCGTCATGACCAGTAACCTGGGTTCTCAGATGATTCAGGAAATCACGGCAAAAAAAGGTGCTGACTGGGAAATTGAAGCCGGGGTGCGGGATGTCTTAAAGCAACACTTCCGCCCGGAATTTCTCAACCGTGTGGATGAAGTGGTGATTTTTCATACGCTGCAAAAGGCACAGCTTGCCGCTATTGTGACCATTCAATTGCAGCATCTTGAACGCCGGCTGGCGGACCGCGGCCACAGCCTGATTATCAGCGACAAAGCCCGCGACGAGTTGGGCGAACAGGGCTACGATGTCACTTATGGAGCACGTCCGCTCAAGCGGCTGATACAGCAGCAGATTGAAAATCCTCTGGCAGAAAAACTGCTTAGCGGCGAGTTTCCGGAGGGCAGTTCCATCCGCATTGACGCGGATCGCCATGGACGCTTCACATTTGATTCCGGAGGGCCGATTGTGGAAGGGGAAGTGGAGTAGAAAAGCCGGTAAAACAGCACTTAAAATACCGCTTGACGTTCGTAATTCGTTAGGTATAATGACCCATAGCTTCCCCATCGTGGTGGGGCACCGAATTACTTTTTATTGCGAGATAATGATGTCTAAAGATGCAGTAAGCTCAACGGCACGCGATCAGGCTCTTGACCGGGCATTGTCGCAAATTGAAAAAAACTTCGGCAAGGGTGCCATTATGAAAATGGACGGCGTAAATCCGCTGGCCATTGAAGGCATCCCGACGGGATCCCTGGGGCTGGACATTGCCCTGGGAGGCAAAGGCATTCCCCGTGGCAGAATTGTGGAAGTATTCGGACCGGAATCTTCCGGTAAAACTACTTTATGTCTGCATATCGTAGCGGAAGCACAAAAAATGGGGGGCGTCGCGGCGTTCGTGGACGCCGAACATGCCTTGGACCCAACCTGGGCTAAACGGCTGGGAGTGAGCCTGCGCGATTTGCTGGTCAGCCAGCCGGATACGGGAGAACAGGCGCTGGAAATTGTGGAATTGCTGGTCCGATCCAATGCAGTGGATGTCATTGTTGTGGATTCAGTGGCGGCGTTAATTCCCAAGGCGGAAATTGAAGGCGATATGGGGGACGCTTCCATGGGGATGCAGGCGCGGCTGATGAGCCAGGCCATGCGAAAACTTACCGGTGCGGTCTCCAAGAGCAAAACCCTGGTGATCTTCATCAACCAGATACGCGAAAAAATCGGTGTGATGTTTGGCAACCCGGAAACCACCACGGGTGGAAGGGCATTGAAATTTTATAGTTCGGTTCGTATTGATATTCGGCGCATTAACACCATTAAAGAAGGCGAAGTGGCCATTGGCAATCATGTACGGGCCAAGGTTGTGAAAAATAAAATTGCCCCGCCATTTCGCGAAGCGGAATTTGATATTTTGTTTGACAGCGGCATCAGCTATGAAGGCGACCTGCTGGATATTGCCGTGGCTGACAACATTATCGATAAAAGCGGTGCGTGGTTCAGCTACGGTCCGGCCCGTATGGGGCAGGGGCGTGAACAGGCCCGGCAGTTTCTCAAGGATAATCCGGATGCTGCCAAGGAAATTCGCGAAAAAATTCTGGCCAAGCGGCTGGTTGTGCCCGTGGCTGACCCTGTGACACCCGTTGCAGCCGTAAAACCGGATGCCAAGCCCGCAGCGGCCAAGCCTGAGGTGGCGGCGGAGCGAGCGGTGGCCAAAGCGGGCGCGGCGCGGTAAATCGCGTCCGGGGAGCCTGTCCGAGCAGTGACCGGGATTGCGACGCTGTGCCATCGTGTTGAAGTACGTCATCGTCGTCGCAACTTGTAGAGCACCGGATGCTAATCCGGTGGTTGATCCAGTGCCGCAAACCAACCACCGGGTTATCACCACGGTGCTCTGCGCGATGCTCGGCTGAATGCCAAAAATCGTCCCGGCGCGCCGGGATCGCAACCCGGCGATTACTCGGACAGGCTACTAGCCTCGGCTTGCGTTAATGCGATGACGCATCTGCGTGGCTCTGCGTGTCGGAGGCAACGCAGGTTATGTGACTTTCCAGAATCGGTTGGATGCTTTTAATTATCGCATACGCCTTGTGGTGATGGAAATCGGGACGCGATTGGATCGGCAATGTTACCCTCGCATGGGCGAATAACGGCAACATTCGTAACTCAATATTGCTCCGAAGATTTGGCGGAATGCGATCTAATGGCAGATCCAGCGGCTTACCATTATAAAAATCGTCCACCACCAGCTTTCCACCGGCGTAAACGCGCAGGACATTTCCGATGTAATGAATCCGCAGCAGTAAGGGCAATTCTCTATCCTGCAATGGAACATTTATTCGCCAGCGCGTTACGGCAGCGGTGTTCCAGTTTTTGTGAATCATTGGATTCATTTTTGCCGCCAAAGTCAGATCGGCACGTTTAAGCAGCGTACAGGTAATTGCGGCCGGGGTATGGACCGCCGCGGAATCGGAATAGCGGATAAAATCGCCGTCCGCGTGGCTCTGGACGTTTTTGCCTTCTATGGTCATGTGCATCGGTGCCGGTAAAATTGCCAGTGAAAAAGCCTGCGTGTTTTTCCGCTGCAATTCCAGCGCGTGTGGCATGGGAACCAGCGCATCAGTGCAGATAACCGCCCGACTGGCGGATCCCATTCGGATTTTCCATAAATGCTTCCCTTCAGAAGCACTGAGAATAATGAACTTCACATGTTTGCCCGCGGGCGTCACAGCGCTGATGGCGGTGTTCAAGCCAGCGGTAAAGTTGGAAATATTTATCGCATGTGGCATAGGAGTGACGGTGCCGGTTTTCACGTGCAACTGAACGCCGGCACCGGGTGCAAGGGTCATTTGCGGTGCAATGCCCTGGATGGCTGCAAAAAAATAAAACCGGGTTTTGCCGCGTTGGACGTGGCAAATGGGTTCTACCGTCGCATAGCGAATCATCACGCCATTGCAATTCAGATTTACCGGCCACCAGCCATAACTGCCGGCCGGAATGGTTATGGGCTTGGCGGGAATCAAAACGGTGCCGCCATTTTGATGCAACGCAAATTGCACGTTGTGTTTTGCCGGCAAGGCATGTTGATATTGATAATTGTTAAAGAATAAAAAGCCGTTGCGGCCATTGGAGCGCACATCCCATTGCAAGGGGGTGCCTGCGGCTTTTCCCTTGATGCCATGGGGCATAATGGCGGGCATTAGCCCCAGCTTGTTGCCAAAATCGTGCAGAAACAGTGCCTGCTGGCGCAGCAGATTGTATTGCGGTCGCTCCTGGCCGCACGCACCCAGCGGTGCCTGGAAGTCATAATTAATGTAAGGCATATCGTTGTAATGTTGGGTGGCCAAGGTCTCATTAAAATAACCCAATTTGCCGCGCAAATCCCAGCCGCCCTGATACATGTAATATCCCTGCCAAACGGACCCATCCGCCAGTTCCGCCAAGGATAATGCCCCAATATCATTGCCATTAATCCAGATGCGATGGGCATAACTGGATGCCATACCGCCGCCGATTTCGCAGCACACATAAGGAAACCTGGCAAATTGGCTGGCGTCGCGCCGCGAACGCACCGAGTGAAAATCATACGCATAGGGAAAGCCGCGGGGGGCATTGGTCCAAAACCCATCAGGATAATTGCCGAACATGGGCAGCAGTTGCCAGTTGGGAGCGGCAACATTATTCCAACCCGTCATGTTATAAAAGGGCACATCAATACCGTCCCGACGGGCAATTTGTTTAAGGTGATACAAGTAAGGCAGATCACCACATTCGTTATCCACCTGCACGCCGATAACCGGGCCGCCATTTTTCCAGAGCAGACCACGCATTTGCCGGGCTATCTGCCGATACAGTGGCTTTACCATCGCAATAAAGCGAGGATCGTTACTCCGCAGATGCACGCCGGAATGCTCCACCCAGTTTGGAAATCCGCCATTCCGCACCTCACCGTGATCCCATGGTCCCATTCTTACCACGGCCTTCAAACCGACCTTCCGGCAATCTTTCAGAAAGGCCCGCAAGTCCCGTCGGCCCCGCCAATCCCAGACTCCCTTTTGTTCTTCCTGATAGATCCAGAAAACATACGTGGACACCACATTGATTCCACCGGCTTTCATTTTCCGCAATTCCGTCAGCCAGTCCCGTCGCGGATATCGCACATAATGAAATTCACCCGCCACAGGAATCCATGGTTTGCCATTAAGTTCAATGCACTGTCGATTAATCGACAAAACATCTCCAGAAGGATTACGTGCAGTACCCATGATCAGCGGACAAGCCTGTGGCACACCGGATTGAGGAATTGTCACACTTAAAACTGCGGCGTTAAGGTTGTGGGATAAACCGCAAACCGCCATCATCACGGCAAAACCTGACGCCACAGTACGCAACAATTTATACATGCAAAAAAGCCTTTTGAAATACCGGTTCAAACATCCACCTCGCCATTTTTACTTTCCACTGCCCAGCGCTGCCGCCCCCAAAACCCGCATCGCCGGCAAGGCATTGCCGTGCCGGTCGAATAAGGATCGATACGACCACGGATTATGCGCAAAACCCTCCTGATCTGCATTATACTCTGCTCCCCACCACCAAACGCCCCGCCCCAGATGATCGGGCAGACCTTTAACTATTTTTATTACCGCCTGCGCATACTGTGCCTGACCCGCAGCTGTGAACGGGAACTGCATTCCCGGCTTGGATTTCCAACTGGCGTTGTGGGCGTCGTTAATCCAGGGATAAGCCGTTTCCGCAACGATAATGGGTTTGTGCACAGACTTTGCAAGGCCGTTGAGTCGTGCCCGCAAGTTCTTTAACGCGCCACCCCAAAACGGGTAGTAGTCATATCCGATGACATCAAAATGCACGCCGTGCGCAATAAGCTGGTGGTAAAATTCCGGGGCATACGAGAAATCTCCCACTTGGATCATGATTTTGGGTTTATGCGATCCGCTGCCTGCGTAAACACCGGCGATCGCGGCATTCAGCAGCGATGCCAGGCGATTCCACCGCGCTTTATGGTTCACCCAAAGTTTTCCCTGCGGCCAAAGCATACCATTATTAATCTCATTGCCCACCAGTACCATATCCGGCATGGCTCCGGCTTTCCGCAGTGTCGCAATGACGCGCCGGCAGTACGCCTGCAGTCGCAGGCGCAATTGGGACACGGACAGTTTCTTCCAGGCGGCGGGCGTAAATTGATGCCCTGGGTCAGCCCATGTATCCGAAAAGTGCATGTCCAGAATAAAATAAAGTCCGGCTTTCTTAATTTTCTGCGCCAGCGGCAATGTATAGGCCAGATTATTAAGCGCTCCCAACTTACCCCTTCGCGATTTCTCAGGCCCGGGGGTCCGATGCCACAGCCGCAATCGCAGACAATTACAGCCGGATTGTTTAAATGCCTGAATTAATCCCACCGATTTGTGATGATAACGGTATATGCCCCCATGCGACTGAATGTAACCAAAGTATGAAACATCCGCACCCGAGAGAAAATTATTTCTCGCGGGTGCTGCGTGCAACAGGCTCGGCAGGGCTCCTATGATCAAAATAAGCAGAAACCAATGGAGCCTTTTTATCCGGTCCCCAAATATGAAGTCGATACGATCCCGCGTGACAGCGTCTATCATATTTTATCTTCCTTAAATATTAACTTTCATTATCCGGCTTTTCGGCGGCGAGCACAATCAGGAGCCTGTCCGAGCAGTGACCGGGATTGCGACGCTGTGCCATCGTGTTGAAGT
>JAKBCC010000143.1 GCA_021808105.1 Planctomycetota bacterium | reverse complement strand
CGACCAGATGCCGCGGCAACCGTCGCCCGCTGGCTTTTGCACCAGGTTCAATTAAAGATTGGAGATCAGCCTTGAAGACGCCCCCGCAATACGCTGTTTATCACAAACGTTGCCGCACGATTCCAATCGTGCTAAAAATGAAGGAGGCCTCATCGTGGTAGCATCAACCAACATTAATAGGTCGCAGTCGGCAGCTCAAGAGCTGGAGGTCGTTGATTTCAAACAACCCAGTCTAATGAATGCTACGGAAATGGCCGGCGGGTTTGATATGCAGGATAATAAATTCTTTCAACAGCGTGTTCATTTCATCGGAATTGGTGGCAGCGGTATGTGCGGTTTAGCGCAAATGCTGGCCCAAATGGGAGCCATTGTTTCCGGATCAGACCGTGCCGAATCTGCCGCAACGCAAAAGCTGGAAAAAATGGGCATTGCGATTTCTTATCAGCAGACCGTTGCCGACTTTCCGCAGGACGCTCAATATGTAGTACATTCCGCTGCGGTAAAGCCTGACCATCCCGAATTATCTCAGGCCCGCCAGGCTGGTGCCAAAATTTTCAAATATGCCCAGATGCTCGGACAGGTCATGCAGATCAAGCACGGCATTGCCATCGCCGGCACGCACGGTAAATCCACCACCACCTCCATGGTGGCCTATATTCTCTCACAGGCCGGGATGGATCCATCCTACATCATTGGAGCCAGTTCCCGGCAACTCGGAGGCTCGGCCCATGGCGGAGCCGGAAACTATTTTATCGCAGAAGCTTGCGAATTTGACCGCAGTTTTTTAAATCTGCGTCCACGTTTGGCCGCCGTAACCAATATAGAATCCGATCACCTGGATTATTACCGCAATATTGAGGAAATAACCGCGGCCTTTGGCGAGTTTATGTCTCAGGTAGACGCTGACGGTGTGATCATCACCAATTCGGAAAATCAATGGTGTCTGCAGGCCGCCGCGAAGGCCAAGGCAAGTGTAGAGACCTATGGGTTGACCGGTGCGCCGGACTGGCTGGCGAACGATATTCAATCCGAAAACGGACGGCTTTCCTATGAAGTATCTTATGGAGGTGCCCGAGTCGGGCGGCTGGCTTTGCGCATACCGGGAAGGCACAATATCGGTAATTCTCTGGTAGCGGCTGCGCTGGCCCGACATTGCCACGTGCCGTGGGATGTCATCGCCTCCGCCATTGAGGCCTTTACCGGAGCCGATCGTCGCAGTGAGTTATTGGGGCAACTTGGCGGCATAACCATCATGGATGATTACGCCCATCATCCCACCGAAATCCGCACAACGCTGGCGGGGCTGCGGGAATTTTACCAACCGCAGCGGCTGATCTGTGTCTTTCAGCCCCATCAGCACAGCCGCACCCGCAGCTTGCTGGAGGAGTTTTCCCTCGCATTTGGCGATGCGGATATGATTATTATTCCGGATATTTATATAGCGCGCGACAGCGAGGCGGATATCAAAGCCGTCAATGCGCAGCATTTAGTAGACCGTCTTGTGGCCAACGGTCGATATGGTCGCTATATTCCTGCATTTCCGGAGGTTGTGGCCGCTCTGAAATTGGAATTAAAATCGGGTGATCTTGTTGTCTCCATGGGTGCCGGGCCGGTTTGGGAAATTACACATGAATTGGTACGCAGACTTTGAAAATATTGTTCGCCTCAATGAGCCGATGGCTCCCAGGACATGGTTTCGTCTTGGCGGACCGGCTCGTTACTTCATTGTGCCGCACAGCCGGGAAGAACTGTCGGCTGTCGTCAAACGTCTGGCGGAAAATAATATTCCCATGTATCTCCTGGGCGGCGGTGCTAATTTACTGGTGCGCGATCAGGGCGTTGAGGGTGCGGTGATTTCACTGTCGCATGACGCCTTCCGCCGGGTGGACATTGATGACCGTTTGGTGCGGGTGGGGGCCGGCAAGGACGCTTTTGAACTGGTCTCGGAACTGGCAAAAACCGGGTTGGCGGGCCTTGAATGTCAGGCTGGCATTCCCGGTACGGTAGGCGGGGAAATTCGCATGAATGCCGGCGGCGCATTTGGTGATATTGGATCAAGCGTGGCGGAAGTGACGGTCATGGATTCCTTCGGGCAGATATTTACGCGGCAGCGTGATGATCTGGTGTTTGGTTATCGCCGCAGCAATATTACCGCCAAAATTATTCTCGATGCGCTGTTTGAATTAACCCCGGAAAATCCCGGCCGTCTGGTTGAGAGAGTTAAAGAAATCTGGATGTACAAACGTAATACCCAACCGCTGAAGGACCACAGCGCCGGTTGCATTTTCCGCAATCCTGACGGCCTTTCCGCCGGTAAACTTATCGATGAAGCGGGGTTAAAAGGAAGTGTCATCGGCGGTGCGGAAATTTCTCAGCATCATGCCAACTTCATTGTGGCGAGGCATGGAGCCTCCAGCGCTGATGTTCTGGCCTTGATGGAATTAGCACGTAAGACAGTGCGCGATAAAAACGGTATTGAACTGGAAAGTGAAGTGGTGATCTGGTAAATGCTTCGGGCTTTTATACGATGGGAGTTATTTCAGGAACTCTGCTTGCCCGGCATCTGTCATCATATAATCATCAGGCATCGCTGAATTCTGGAGAACGCCATGACCGCTCTTATTAAGCCGCTGAATATTACCCTGCTTGCCGGTGGTGTATCACGGGAGCGTGAGGTTTCATTAGCCAGCGGATCGCAGATCGCCGCTGCCCTGCGCCGGAGGGGCCATACCGTCTTTGAGGCTGATATTGGTCCTGAAAATCTTTCTGCTCTGGATCATCGCCCGTGCGATCTGGTTTTTCCCGCCCTGCATGGAACTTTTGGAGAAGATGGTCAGTTGCAGGAAATTCTGGAAGCCCGTGGTATGGCTTACGTCGGTTCCAGGCCGGCGGCCGCCAAGTTAGCGATGGATAAAGTTGCTGCCAAAAGCGTTTTAGCGGAAAAATGTATCGCCACACCCAACTGGCAGGTGGTCAGCAGTGGAAAATTCAAAGATAGCTGGACCCCCCGCAGCGGCATTGGTTATCCCTGCGTGATTAAACCCATCGCGGATGGCAGTTCCATGGCTTGTCGAATATGCACCAATATTTCCGATGCCCGGTCCCACCTGGCTGAATTTTTGCCGCAGTACGGAGCCATGCTCGTGGAAAAATTCATTTCCGGACCGGAACTAACTGTAGGCATACTGGATGATGCGGCGTTGCCGATCATTCAGATTCGCCCGGCGGCGGCATTTTACGACTATCAGGCTAAATATACGCGTGATGATACCGAATATGTTTTTGATATCGCACTTCCTGAGGCCGTTCTGAATAAAGTCCGGAAAATGGCAATGGAAACGTATACCTGCATCGGATCACGTCATGTGGCACGTGTGGATATTATGGTGGATCAAGCTACCATGGAGCCAATGGTTTTGGAACTTAACAGTTTGCCGGGTTTCACCAGCCACTCCTTGGTGCCGAAAGCCGCCGCCAGGGCGGGAATTGCATTTGACGATGTATGCCAGCGCCTTGCGGCCATGGCGCTTCGGGACCGTTCTCAGCCAATCCCCACTGCGGCCCAGGCACACAACTGATACAGGCACTGAAATAGTCATGACCAAAAGCCGCTACAGATCGAGCCGTCATCGCCCCTGGGATATTCCCTGGGTGCGCAGCACACTGCTGCTTTGCCTGACGTTGCTGGTCGTCGCCATGGTCATCGAGGGCTTTTCCCGACTGAATATTTACGGAAAATTACTCATGGCTCAGCGGTCACGCGATCGCCCCTTAAAACGCATCGTCATGGTCGGTGCCCCGCGCTGGCTGGCAGAGCCAATCCTAAATTCTCTGGCCGCAGAGGCGGTGCAATTCACAATTTCCAACCCTCGGCATCCTGCGTATGCCGCAGAACTCCGTAACCCGCTTAATGGGAAAATTCTTCAGATTCTCGCCCGCCATTTTACTGCCCACCAGTCGCAGGGGTTTAACGCCTGGATTAAGCGCGTCAATTATGTGCGACGAGTCTGGCTGCCGCATGAACAACTTATTGAAATTTCCTGCCAATATCGCCGGCCCGCAGCATTGGTCTCGGTGGGGGGCAGCTATTATCTGATAAGCCCTCATGCCGTCCGCCTTCCCGGAACGTATGCCCCGATGGATTTGCCGCAGCTTGCCTGGTTGATGCGCATCAGCGGTCTTGCGGTTTCTCTTCCCGCGCCCGGCAATCCATTTTCCGCACCGGGTATAAAACTGGGACTGAAGATGATTGCGCTGTTGTCCGGCCACGTATTTTCCAGCCAGATTCAATCCGTTGATCTGGCCAATATGTATACCGATGTACCGCCAACCACGCCTAAGATTATTCTCAAGACCCGCTTCGGTACGCAGATATACTGGGGGCTTCCGCCGGGCAAAGAAGGCTTTTATGAAGTGCCCGCCTCGCGAAAATTGCAGTTGCTTAATGATGTCTATCAGCAATATCATCGTATAGATGCTGGAAGAGCGTATCTGGATATACGCTCGGACGAAGTACTGGTACCACGGCCGCCGCCGACCACGCAGACGGGTCAATAAATACCGCTGCCAAACATGCGATGAGGTGTGGAAATTCTGGAAATGGATGAGTGATATGCCTGTGGACTGGTCAAAAAAAGTGGTGGTGATTACCGGTGCATCTTCAGGAATTGGCGCAGCGTGTGCCGTGGCCCTGGCAGAACGCCGCACCACCCTGGTTCTGGGTGCCAGGCGCATGGATAAACTCCAAGCCATTGCAGACAAAGCTAAAGCGTGCGGATCACAGGTGATGATCGCTCCATGTGATGTTGCCATCCGTGAAAATGTCGTCGCCCTGGTACAAAGCGCCAAAGACCGCTTCGGCCGCCTGGATGTTGCCATCGCCAACGCCGGCTTTGGGCTTCGCGCACCGGTTCACCTGACCTCTCCAGAGCAGATGCAGGAAATATGGAATGTCAATGTCATGGGCACTTGGTATGTCATGGCCGCCGCCGCTCCGATCATGATGGATCAGCACTCTGGCCATATTATCGCTGTTTCATCGGCGATTGCCCGGCGTTCCATCCCGCAAATGGGAGCCTATGCCATGACCAAATCCGCCCAGCTTTCACTAGCTGAGGCTCAACGCCTTGAATTATCCAGCCACGGCATCAGGGTAAGTTCCGTTCATCCAATCACAACGAGTACCGAGTTTTTTCAGCAGGCCAGCCAGCGCAGCGGCAAGCATGTCGATGGGTTGGGAAAAACGCAAACTCCGGAACTGGTGGCCGGAAAAATTGTACGCCTGATTGAACATCCAAAGCCTGAATTATGGCCCTTTTCACCCGTTCGATATGCTTTGGCTTTGGCCGCCGCTTTTCCAGCGTTAGCTGATTTTTTAATCAGCAGGCAATTTTCCGCCGAAAAAAAAATTAAGAATTGAGTGTAATCCATGCGCCTGCGCCCTCTGCCTCATCGAACAACCTTTTTTGTTATATCCATGGCCATTGCGGCCGGGGTCGCGGCCTTTATTTTGTTAAGGCCCCATCGCATGATTCCCATTACCCACTTCGCCATCCATCTGCCCGCCTCAGCGGATATTCGCGTGCTGACGGCAAATATCAATCTGCTGCGGCCTCACGAGGGAATTCACAGTTGGTCCAACCGCCGCGGAATGCTTATAAAAGTATTACACCATATTCACGCCGATATTATCGGTATGCAGGCGTCAACGCCCGCGCAAACCGCGTGGCTGGTCGCTCACCTGCCTGCCTACGCCCACTTCCCTGACGGAGCCGCCATTCACCGCAGTCTGGTTTCCACCTTAGCCGGACCGTTAAGCACCTGGAATCAAATCTGGTTCCGCCGCGATCACTTCCGCCGCATTGCCGGAACCTATGGCATGGTGCGTCCGAATCACCCGCAAAATAATCCAACGGAGAATACCTATTTTTCCCTGGTGGTATTGCACGACCGTCTGGAGCGCTTCCCGGATTTAATTGTTCTGGATGTCCACCTGCGGCACTGGGAAAAAAATGCTGTAAAAAGTGCTGAAAAGCTGCATAAAATCTTATCCAAATGGCAACACCGCTTCCCCACCGCAAAAGACATTCTGTTAGGAGATATGAACCATTCCCGCACCGAGCACGCCATATACCAGGCACTGCTGGGAACGCCCGCCACCGTCCCATTACGTGACACATTCAATTACGCCCAGCATAAACCGGGACAGCAGTGGGGGACCTGGGAAAATTACACCAACCACGTTTACAACCCCTGGCCCACCGATCTAATTTTCGTGTCCCCACAACTCGCCCACCGCCCCGCAAAAATAATCCCCTACCACATGCCCCCCTCAAAATTCCCCTCCAAACACCTTTTCGTCCTGACCGTCCTGACCCCCGGCACGCCGAAAAAATAACCATCCCCCCGCGACACGCCCCCACCGCTCAATGCGGCAGCGTTGAGTTGGCTGCGGAGCGCAATCTAATAATACGATGCAACCCAACCCGTCGCGATTGGCTTTTTAAGGCAGGCGGGGACGCCTGCACCACAAAATTTAGCGTGGCCCTTACATCACCGGGATTATCCAGCGTGCTCGCCGTGGTCCGCGCAACCTGAAATTGTGGGCAAAAAAATACCGCGGCCGGTTGCCAGGCCGCGGTGGATTTTTTCTGAAATGGTCTATAAGCCGAATTCTGTGCCCCTTGTGGGGCGGCGGTCATTGATCTGGGACAGGCGTTACCGTCTGCCTCAAGCAACCTACCCGGAATCTACGCGCATCATTCGTGCTGATTCTCCGGAGAGAACTTTGCCGGTGATGATGCTATGCCATCCGCTACCCCTTGACGGGGGCATTTTGCAGCGGACAACTGCGCGCCGGGCCGGCGCTTCGATTCCCTATTTGGTCTTGCACCCGGTGGGGTTTGCCATGCCGGTCATGTCACCATGCCCGCGGTGCGCTCTTACCGCACCTTTTCACCCTTACCATTCCGAAGAATCGGAATTCGGCGGTATATTCTCTGTGGCACTTTCCCGCATTCCCGCCGTTGCCGACGGGAATGGGTGGGGGTTACCCACCACCGCGCCCTGCGGTGTTCGGACTTTCCTCCCGGCTTACGCCGAGCGACCGCCCGACCATTTCATAAACCCTATTGTAGCAGATCAATCAACGTATTTATATCTCCCAAAAACCAATCAAAGCGTGATCCGCGATCCTCCACAAAGCCGCCGGCTCTGCCGGTGGTACGGCGTAGGATTGCAGCGCGGGGGCACAATTATTTTGGTAAAATTACCCCGGCATCTTGAACATATTTCACGCCCCATGCCCCATAACCCGTTACAGGCTTATCATGGCTTGCGTGCTTTGCCGGCATGTTCCGCACGCTTGCGCCCAAAGCGCAAACTCATGCTGATATGGATATTCTTGCCATGCCGCAGAATGGTCAGCACCACATTTTTTGGATTGGCCATAATATGGCGATGAATGGCATGAAAATCCAGAATCGACGCCCCGTCAATGGCAATGATAATATCGCCCTTTTTCACGCCCGCGCGGGCGGCCGGTGAATTCGGAAACGTCCCGGTAACGCTCATGGCCGGCTTATGGCCCAAATCCGCAATGTGCCGACGCAGGGGATCATTGGCTTTAATCATTGCAAAACGAATACCAAACCGCGGCGGTTGCGGTGAGCCGGTGAGCAGAAAACTTTTCAGCGCCCGGCGGTTGTTATTCAACGGGAAAAATCCGTTTTGTAAATTCAGGGCCGCCAGGTGCCCGCGCAAATTAAATACAAATGCTGCCGACTTTCCCATTAACTCACCAAAGCCCGGCCCCTTATCGATGTCATGGCGGCCATGGCGCGGAAAGTTCACCGGCTTTCCGCCCAAAGGCATAACCCAATGCGCCGAAGCCGATGTGGCGTTCACCGCAAAGAGCAACTCGGCCGGGTGCAGGGGATGACGGATTAAACTTACGCCGTGCAGCTTTGGGCGGCCCTTGATCGCCAGAACCGTTACCCCCAACCCCACCTTTACACCAAGAATATAAGCCGAATACTTTTTGCCTCTGGAACTCCAGACGGTCACCGACCGTGTATCATCCACGGGTGCAATAATTGCCGGAATGACCACATAACCGCGCTGGCCAACAATTAACCCGCGCACCGTGTTGCGGCTGTGGGGGGGTAGTGACGCCAGGCGGGCGTTAATCAGTTTAATTTCCGGCCAGAATTCCTGTGGCGGCAACGGATGGGTTTCAAAAAGATAGTGGCGGATCAGAAAAATCTCCGCCACCGCGTGATGGTTAATATCCCCCAGTCGCTCCTGCTGGCTGTGATTCAGCACAAGTTTTTTCTTCCCGGCTGATCTTAAATCCGGTTTGATGACAATCCGCGGTTCCGAAGGCCCTTCCCGACGAGCATTAGGATTAGCCCGGAAATCATGCTGTACGACCCAGTTTCTCTCCCAGAGAAGAAATTTCTTCTGAATCTTTACAGGCAGCAGATGCAGCGGGTTGGGATCCATTTCCACGGTGACAAACGAAGTTTGCAGCGTGCCATAAAATGCCTGCGATTCATGGCTTAACTGTTCTAGAATTCCGGCACCACGCATGGCGTGGTCCGCAACGCCTGAAAGGGCGGGATTGTCGGCAGCATTTTGCGCCACTTGCGCCAACACTGGCTTGGCCGAAAAAGCAAAAGTCAAAATTCCCGCAACCAGCGCTGCCGCTGCCGTCTTCCATTTGCTGACGGTTCCAGAATGTTGGATATGTCTGAGCATTAAATTCCGAATTATCACCGTTTACCAGAATCAACAATCGCGTGACTCTATCACGCTGATGCCGCCTGAAATCTTAAAACACACCCGTATTCGAGGCCGACGCCACTTGTGGTGCCGCGACCGATTGATTGCTCACCGCCTGTTCATCGGCTGTGTACGTTTGCGCAAAGGCTTTAGCCTGCTGATAAGTTGCAAACCGTTGGGATACAACTTGTCCGCTGGGCGTACTGATTTGCACAGTATAACCGATAATGGAAGAGGCCGCAGGGGCTTGTGTCGTTTGCGAGGCTGAGGTCACAGAACCGCGCCCCGCAAAGTAACTACCCGCTGCAATCAGAACACACGCCGCTGCCATGCCCATACGTTTGAACCATACCGTTCCCGCACCGGATTCCAGAATGTGGCCGATAGGGGCGTACTGATTATCCCGGCAATAAGCCAGCATACCGTCCGCCAACTGATGGGCTTCAGCCGCATCCGGCACGTAAGATTCCAGGGCCGCCATGCGCAGTGTCCGGGCCTGCTTAAGATGCAGTAGCGCCTGCGCCAAGGCCGGCTCGGTTGCCAGGCGCTGTTCCAGGACAGCTTTTTCCGCTGCCGGTAATTCGCCGTCCAGATACAATTCCAATGTAATGTAATCGGTTTCCCGCATAAAGCACCTCTTTGAAACCTGATATTCC
>JAKBCC010000142.1 GCA_021808105.1 Planctomycetota bacterium | reverse complement strand
CCATCGGCGCGGCCGTCAACGCCGCTGCCCCCGCGATTGCCAGAATTATTTTGAGCGAAGAATTTTGCATGATGTTATCTCCCAAAAAGTATCGAGGCCGCGAACCGGCGGCTCCGAAACTTTCGGAGCCAGAACACCGTTCGCGATATTCAATGATCAGTGATCATTGAAAAGCTGATCTTCCTATTCAAAAATCGCTGCCCTATGTTTCTGCGCAACGCAAAAACATGACCCCATCCCTGCGGTCGGTCGAACAACTATTCAATTTTTTTCAACAACTCGATTTTCTGAACTTCGCGACATGAGTCTAAAAGCCGGTGAGCTTCTAGGAGCCTGTCCGACGTTCCAACCTCTCCAACGCTGAGCTGCTCTGGAAAGGCCAAGCATCTATATACATCGGCTCCGATAAAAAGTCAAGGAAAATTTTAAAAAGTCTAAAAATGGCGTCTTCTGGGCTGGCAAATGGTGTTATAAGTCGTTTAGCTGAATGGGGTTACAATTAGTAATGAGAAGAAAATATTTTGGCTTTTAACACCGCGATATACGGAAGATTACGATAATAGTGGTTGTAGTCCATGCCATAACCCACGACGAATTCATCCGGAATGTCAAAGCCCATGAAATCGGCTTCCAGGCCTTTTTCAATCGCCTGCGGTTTACGCAGCAGGGTGCAGGTCTTTACGGATTTGGCTCCACGCCGCCGCATCAGCTTCGCCACAGCCGCCATGCTCTGGCCGCTTTCCAATATGTCATCAATAATCAGGACCTCGCGACCTTTCATTGCCAGCGATCCGGGAAACATGATCGACGCTCCGCGACTGGCCGTACTCCGATGGGGATAGCTCGAAACGGCGACCACATCAATCCGCATTTTCAGCGGCAGACGACGTATCAGATCAGCCATGAAGATCATGGATCCGGTCAACACCGGCACAATGACAACTTCGCGGTTTCCGTATGCGTGGGCAATGTCGCGCGCGATTTTTCCAACGCGCCTTGCGATGGCGGTATGCGTCAGTAGAATTCGGTCAATGTCAGCGTCGAACATAACGCGAAGAATAACCGCAATGGCCCGCATAGGACAAATACACGCACCCGGCATGGAAATATTTCCGTGCCGCACGGCCGTGCGGAAAAGCATCACATAGCCGCCGGCTCTGCCGGGGGTGGAACGCATCCCATAAGTATCCCGCCGCCCCACGGCACAACGGTATGATCCGCCGATGATTTATTGTTATTCCGGTGCCACCCGGAAATGTTGGCACGCCCGGACGGCCGGCTTTTGCCGCCGCCGAGTTGTTTATGATCACTAAATCGCTTACCTTCTTGGATGTGTTAATGGAAGCGTTCTGCAGGAGCTGAAAATATCATGGCCAGAATTGGTGTAGCACAAATGCGTGAGGGGGATGTGATTGATCAGCCCTTCCTGATCTCCGGCAAACAAATGGGTAATACCGTCAGCAATAAGCTCTACCTCAAGGCCACCTGCGCGGACGCCACCGGCGAAGTGCATTGCCGTATGTGGAATATATCCAAGGAGGTTTATGAAAAACTCCCTGCCAAGGGTTTTGTTCATGTACGTGGACGCGTGGAAAGTTATCAGGGGCATCTGCAACTGGTGGCTGAAACCGTTGCTCCGATCACGGACACCAACAAGCTGGACCTTGGCCACTTTATAAAAAAGACCCAGAAAAATATTCCCGCCATGGTCGCCAGACTGCGGGAAATACTATCCGCTATTAAGGACAAAGACGTTGCCGCCCTGGTGAACAGTTTTCTTGATGATAAGGAATTTATGACGCGGTTCAGCCTGGCCCCGGCGGCGCAATCCATGCACCACGCGTGGCTGGGCGGTTTGCTGGAACACACGCTAAGCCTGCTGGAACTTTCGGTGGTAATATGCCCGCGCTATCCCGATATTGATCAGGATCTGATTCTCGGAGGGCTGTTTCTTCATGACATTGGAAAAACCGCGGAACTTTCGTATGAGTTTATGTTTGATTACACGGATATGGGCAAACTCGTCGGCCATATTGCTCTGGGAACGCTCTGGATTAACCAGCGGGCAGCAGTGTTGGCGGAAAAACAGGGACGACCGTTTCGGCAGGATCTGCTGATGGTTCTGCAGCATATTATTCTCTCGCATCATGGGTTGCCGGAGTTTGGGGCGGCGGTACTTCCCAAAACGCCGGAAGCCATTCTGGTGAATCTCATTGATAACCTGGATGCCAAAACTCAAATGGCCCTGGATGCGGTTGCCGCCCCAACCGAAGATTCCACCTGGACGGAATATAAAAAAGCATTCAGCACCAGCCTGTATCGGCCATCGATTACCTAGGAGTAATGGGCGGGATGGGCAGGCTCCCAGGGGCGACCGATGACTTGCCTGATAAATCTTTGATGCGTATAGTCGAACTACTGGAATGCGTGTCCGGAGTAAGGTTAATGTCGAAGCTCACCCTTAGCGCTGATCCCGAAGTAATTGATCTTGCAAAAAAGATCGCCGCGCTCAACGGCACCAGCGTGTCGGATTTGTTCAGTCAATTCATTCGCTCCTTAGACGCTGGTGGCAAGCCATCCAAGCTGGCACCCCTGACACGGCGGGCTACGGGAATCATCCGCCTGCCGCGCGGAAAATCAGATCGCAAACTCATTGAACACGCGCTGGTTGAGAGATATGGCCGGTGAGTCGGAAAGTTCTGATCGACATAAATGTGCTTCTTGACGTGCTGGCCCGTCGCGAGCCACATTATGCGGCGTCGGCGGCACTATGGGCACTCGTCGAGACAGGATCAGTTGACGGTCTGGTATCAGCGACAAGTATCACCACACTATACTACCTATTGCGTCGCGCCGCGAACCACACGACGGCTCTGCGGGGAATCCGGTTGGTGCGAGATATCTTCAAAGTGCTGCCCGTGGATCGGGCGGTCATCGACGAGGCTCTTGCCGCGCCATTGCTCGATTTTGAAGACGCCGTGCAATATCATTGCGCTTTGCAGGCTGGTGCCATAGCGATTGTCACCCGCGATTTACGCCATTTTCAAGAGTGTAGCGTTTCCGTTATGACGCCGGAAGCTTTTACTAATAGCAAGGATTGGCCGATGCCATAATCGGCCAATCTCATCGCAAAAACTTCTCAAAATCGTACAATGCCTCTTGGCAATTAAACAAATACGCATTCCGGCGGCGATATATAGGTAAGGAGCAGAAATGTCGCGACAGTCGGATCTTTGGCAGCAATGGATTCGCCGACATGGCAAGGGAATGCTGTTATATGCGCGCCAATTTTCGCGCAGTTTGGCCGATGCGGAGGACGCTGTGCATGACGGCTTCGTGAGCTTTTGGGAAAAGTTCGGCGAGAATGGCGAGCCGGCGTTGCTTTATGCGTGCGTCCGGAACCGCGCGATGGATATCCGCAGGTCAGAGAACCGCCGCGATCGCCGGGACGGGAAAATGGCCCTCCAACAAGCTCGCCCGCCGCCCCTATTTGATACAACCGCCGAGGCAGAAGAGAAGGCGTCCGAAATTGCAGCCGCCATGGAAATGCTGGACTTACCGCAGCGCGAAGTGCTGACGTTAAAAATATGGGCCGAATTGACGTTCGAGCAAATTGGAAAGACTCTTGATATCAATGCCAACACCGCCGCATCGCGGTACCGATATGCCCTGCAGCACCTTCGCTGCAAACTAAATTCTGAGGTGTTTTATGACTGACGACATGACCCCGTTGGAAACCGAATTACGGCTACTGATCCCGGCAGCGCCGTCCGCCGCGATAATAGACCGCATTTGTGATTCGCTTTCACGCCGGCAGCCTCGATCCGGCGTAGCGGACTGGACGGTGGCAGCCGCCATGATCGCCGGAGCCGCGTCGGCGGTAGTTATTTTAATGCTGTTCGCCGCACAGGAACGGATGCAACGGCCTGCCCCACCGCCCCTAGCGGTTGCGCCGAGGATGGTGCAAGGGCGACAGGTGGGGACGAATCCATATTTGGCGGTGCTGGGAAGGGGAGACAATATAAGCTCGGCAGAATTTGCCGGCCTGCTCTATCCGTGACAATATCTGTGACAATATCTGTGCCGGTATTGCATCGAGCGTTTTCATGGAGAAATACAATGAATAAAGCCTCCGTAATGCAAAAGTTTATTCCGCAAACTAAACGGTTGCGGGCAACGATTTTAACATTGTCGCTTCTCCTGATTCTGCTGGCGGCGGACATGATATGGGTGCGGGTCGAGCGGCGTATCCCGATTGGATATGCTACAACTCGCCTCACGGGGCCATTGCGACCGGACGGCTTGGTCAACTACGCTGCGGCATTGGATGCGAAATACGGCAGAGGCGCCACTGCGGAAAATAATGCTGTGCCTTTGCTGATACAAGCGACAGGCGTGATTCCGACGGATCATGATGTACTGTTTAAGGCGTACCGGAAAAAACTATTTTCCCGATTACATATTAAAACGCCTGTCCCCAAATCCGGATTTCACGGCTACTATCAATGGGTGAGCCTGAAACTGGGTAATAATTTAACCAATGCCCAGTGGGCCGCCAATGTTACGCGCGTTGATCCTGCGTTCAGACTGCATCCCTGGACAAAGAAGGAATTTCCACTGGCGGCAAAATGGGTTCAAGCCAACGCCCGTGCGTTTCGCATCTCGCATGAAGCGGTGAAGCGCCCGCGATACTATTTTCCACTGGTTCGGTTCCGATACATTAATGCCGGGAGCGAATTCCTTGAGAATTTCCGTACTATTGCCGGTGCACTTGCCGCTCGAGCCATGTTTCGTTTAGGACATGGCAACACCCGTGGTGCGGTGGTGGATATCGATGACGCCCTGCGGCTTGCGGCGCTCATGAGCCAGTCCCCTTCGCTGATGGCACGCCTCAGTGCCGAATCGGTCGAAATTTTGGTGTTGCAGACCGAAGGCGCTGCGGTCGGAACCGGCCTGCTTTCACGGGCTGAATTAGAAGATCTGTCGCGCCATACCTTGCCGCGCAATGCGATACTTCCTCTTACCACGCAATTAAATTATCAGCGCTATGATGGTCTGGCGTTTCTCGAACGGGCCAGCCGCTACGGCATACGCACGCTGATTGCTGAATTTGATGTCAAACATCCCAATGGGTCACCGCTGTCGCCTGCATTATCCGCGCGAATTTTGGATGCCGTGATCCCCATTAGTTTTGCCGCCACCATGCGACAGAAGAATCAGTTTTATGATCAGGCGGCCCTTGCTATCAATCACACATCCTACCTGCGGCGTAAAAAAGCGTTGCAGCATCTGTATCAAAACGTGATCCGCAGCACATCCGGGCATCCGTTGCGCCATTGGATGAACCCTGTTGACGCGCAATTGCCAATAATGGCGCGGATGATGCCATCATTTTTTAATGAATTTCCGGAAGAGATTTTGATACGCCGCAGGATCACGCTTCTGGCGGTGGCGTTGGCGTTGTACAGAATTGATCACGGCCAATTTTCGCAGAAACTTTCGGCGTTGGTGCCACACTATATCAAAGAGATCCCCGATGATGGCTTTACCGGCAAACCGCTGAAATACCGCTTGCTCAATGGTGGTCAACGCTTTGAGCTTTATAGTGTCGGTCCCCATGGTGCAAAAAACGCCGGAAAGAGCCGAGCCGATGGAAATGGCGCTATTATCGTCCGCGGCGGTGCGTTGGAATCAAAGTAGAACTTACCCACCCGCAGGGCAGCGTGTTTTTCGTTCCGCCCCTCTGCGGCGCGGCTGTACCATCCCTGCCAGGTACGCCATCGCGGTTACTTGTAGAGCACCGGATGGTAATCCGGTGGTTGATCCAGTGCCGCGAACCAACCACCGGGTTATCACCACGGTGCTCTGACGCGACGATGTCCCGAGAGGCCAAAAATCGTCCCGGCGCGCCGGGATCGCAACCCGGCCATTACTCGGACAGGTTCCTGGCCAAGCGCCGCAGTATCGGCACGTCAGCGAGTTCCGGCACCTGCAGCCAGCGCATCAGCAGGCCGTAAATCAAGGCGGCGGTTGGCACAAGAATTATCAGTTCAATCAGTGATGCCAGCCAGCGCGGCAGTGAATTCAGCAGACTGCTGCGCTGCATTAGCGATAGCAACGCGGTCCCGCAAGCCAACATGATACCGGCTCCCAATAATGACTTTCCGGCCATGCGAGCTACCTGGCCAAGCTTTTCAAGTTTCATGCGCCGCCGCAGAATAAACAGAAGAATTCCACATTGCACCATCGCCGCGATGCTGGTGCTGGCGGCAATTCCGCCTTCCTGCATAAACCAGATCAGCGATAAATTCAGTGTGATATTCAAGGCAACCATGCCCACGGCCACCTTCATGGGCGTCATGGCGTCCCGCCAGGCGTAAAACACCCGCACCAGAATCATTTGCATTTCAAACGCCCAGATCCCTATGCAGAACCACCGGGCGGTCCACACCGCCTGCGCCACATCCGCCGCAGTGACTTTTCCACCGAGGTAAATTGCGGAAATCAGTGGATGGGAAATCAGGATCATGCCCAATGTTGTCGGCAGGCTTATAAACAAGCTGCGCCGTAAGCCAAGCCGCAGCAATTCTCCCGTGCGGGAAGCGTCTTGAGCGGATCCGGCTTCTGAAAGGCGCGGGAAAATGACCGTGGCCGTGGCGACACCAAATACACCTACCGGCAGCAGATAGATTCTTTGCGCTACCGACAATTTTCCCAACGCCCCGGCCAGCATCGGAACGTGTACCAGCAGACCTGCAATGGTAAATGTACTTCGTCCGCCATGCCCATCAGGTGAAAACCACCAGGCAATCTGGGAATCCAGAAATGTGTTCAGTTGCACCGCGGAAAGCCCCAGAACCATTGGGGTCATTTTCGCAATTATTTCCCGCACGCCCTCCCCGTGAGGCACCAATGCCCCGCGAAAGCGGAAGCCCGTTCGCCTGACCGCCATGACCATCAGCAGGACCTGCAACAGGCCGGAAATTACCACGGCGCCGGCAACGCAGTAAATCCGCGAAGTTAAAGCCAGATGCCGCGTCCATATCAAGACTGGTATGGCCGCGCCTAATGTCATAGCGACATTGGTAATAATCGGCGCTGCGGCCTGTGCTGCAAACCGGTTGAATGCGGTCGTCACCGCCGCCAGCAGCGCCACCAGACATACCGCAATGGAAAAGGGCAGCATGACCGCGATCATCCCGGCCGCCAGGCGATTGGCCGGTAAAACGCCATGCGACATGGCGATAGGAATCACAATGGCTTCGCCGATGATGGTGATGGTGGTCAGTGTGGCAATCAGCAGGCCGATCACCGAACGCGCCAGTTGATCCGCCGCTGCCTGTCCCTTTTCTTTGCGCGTCCGTGTGTATACCGGAAGAAATACCGCCGTTAATGCACCTTCACCGAAAATTCTTCGGAAGAGATTGGGAAATTGGAATCCCATCCAGAAGGCGGACCAGGTGGTGCCGACGCCCAGAAAATAGCTGCACGCTTTATCCCGCAGCAGGCCGAAGATACGCGATACAAGGGTGAGACCGGAAAATAAATTCGCATGGCGCGTCAGTGCGGCTTTGTGCATTGCAGCGGACGCGGTTGCGCCTGGTTGTACCTGAGGATCAGGGATAGAGTCGGCATCACTTTCAGGCATGAGGCGCACCACGCTTGGGCGTCGCATCGGCATTTACTTCCTGGGTGGCATCCCCTGCCGCAAGCATTTCGCGCAAACGCTTACAGGCTGCCGCCGGGTCATCACTGGAAATAACCGCTGAACTTACCGCGACGGCTTGTGCTCCTGCGGCGATTAGAGCTGGCAGATTCTCATCGGAAATGCCGCCGATGGCCACCGTCGGCAGGTTAAATTCCGCCTTTACTAGTTCTTTAAGATATTCAGGCCCCGCAAGCCGCGGCTTATTTTTGGTGCTTGTGGGGAACATCGGCCCGGCACCAATGTAACTGGCACCGGCCCGCGCCGCGGCCTGGGCTTGGTGAAGATTCTCGGTTGATACGCCAATAATGAAATCCGAACCGGCGACCCTGCGAGCCTGTTCACATGGCATATCGTCCTGGCCCAAGTGCACCCCCGAAGCGCCGGCCGCCAGTGCAATATCCATTCGATCATTCATGATCGATATGCGCCCATGGGCGCGGCACTCTTCGGCCACGATGCGTGCCCGATTAAACAAATCACGGTCGCTTAATTGCTTCTCCCGCAGTTGCACCACATCCGCACCGCCCGTCAGAATTGCCGTCAGCGTTTCACGCCACGGATGGCGACACAACGATTCGGTCAGCAGCACGTGCAGGCCCAGGCGGGGAATTCTATTCCGTTGCGCTGCTTGTCGGCAGATGGCCTGCTCAACGGTATAGGATTGGTAACGCAGCGATTCAAGGTGTGCTGCCACCGCAGCCGATTTCAGTTTTGCAAGTTCTTCTAATACACGCAACGCCTCTGTCAGGCGTTTGGATCCCGCCAGAACAATATTTTCCAGACTGCCCCGCGTTAGTTCATCACTGGTTTTAATGGGGACACCCACATCGCCCGGCGTATTGCGAACCAGCATGGCATCAGCCCCCCCTAGAAGGGCCATTTGGGCACAAAGTTCATGGCGAAGAGTTTTACAGGTGGCGGAAAGGCCGCTGTCATTAAGTACAAAGCGGCAGTAATCTTCCATCGTCCGCAGCGCCTCACGGGCGCGATTGAAATTGGCATCCAGCATTCGCATTGCGGTTCTATCCATCACGCTGCACCTGCCAAAATGTTATCCATCCCGCCCCGGCAATTACTAACCAGCTTTTACACATCGGTGTCGGCGGTGCCAGCCTGTCGTGATTGCTGTTCCGACCAGGGCTGAAACCGGGCCACGCCGCGCTTGGAACTAGCCACAAAATCCGTAAATTCGCGTACTTCCGGAATCGCCAATAACTCCGGCGGCAACAAGCCGATATTGGTTTTCAACGGCGATTCGCGACGCTCCCGGAATAATATCCGGAACATCTCCCGCACGCCGTTGATGTGTTCTCTGGTCATACCTGATCGGCGCAACCCTACGAGATTCAACTGGGCAATGGTGTTAATTTTCATGATGATGCAGAAAGGAGGAATATCAACATTATGCGCTGAGTTATTGCTGATCATGGCCAGCCGACCAACGCGGCAGAATTGATGCACCGCACAGAGTCCACCGATGATCGCCCGGTCAAATACCTGCACGTGGCCGGCCAGAACAGCACTATTCACCATGGTCACACCATTGCCCACCCGGCAATTATGGCCCACATGAGAACCCACCATGAAAAAGCAGTTGGAACCAATGACCGTATCACCGCCCGTGCCGCGATGCACCGTGGTGTGCTCGCGAAAAATATTATTTTCCCCGATGATCAACCGGCTGGGCTGGTCGCGGTATTTCAGGTCCTGCGGCGCATCACCCAATACCGCAAAACTGTGA
>JAKBCC010000141.1 GCA_021808105.1 Planctomycetota bacterium | reverse complement strand
GTCACCATTTCACTGGTGTATCAGACCGTGCGGCGCAATGATCTGGCGAGTTTGGCGCTGGGCACGTTGTGGTTTTCCGTTAAAGTGCTCTTTTTCATGGCTCTGATTGCCGTGGTAATCCAGCTTGTTTTCTTTTTCAGTATTCATTACCTCGCCGGCCCCTTAAATTAGCCGCCATCTTCGGAAAGGATCGGCCAGCACCATGTCGATTAACATTTTATGCCTTGGCGATATTATTGGGCGGCCGGGCCGGCAGGTGATCATGGAACTGCTGCCGGATTTTATTAAATCCCGCAAGGTGGACCTGGTGGTAGCCAATGCGGAAAACTCTGCAGGAGGTTCGGGCCTTACCCCGGCGATTTTTGATAAACTTCTGGCCGCGGGCGTCAACGTATGCACCATGGGAGATCACACCTATCGCCGGCGTGAAGTGATTAAATTACTGGAAACGTCAGATCAGTTAATTCGACCCGGAAATTTCCCCAGAGAAAGCATCGGCAAAGGCTGGACGACGGCCAAAACCGCCGGCGGCGTGAGCGTGGCGGTTTTGCAGGTCATGGGACGCGTGTATATGGATCCCATTGACAGCCCCTATCCGGTCATTGACCGCATGTTGGACGAAGTCCCGCGGGATGTCCTGGTGCGCGTGGTGGATTTTCATGCCGAAGCCAGCAGTGAAAAAGTGGGCATGGGCTGGTACCTTGATGGCCGCGTGTCCATTTGCTTTGGCACCCATACCCATACGCCCACCGCGGACGCCCGCGTGCTGCCGGGGGGAACCGCGTTTATTTCCGATGTCGGAATGACCGGTCCCTACGCCAGCGTGCTGGGCCGCCGCACGGAGCGCGTCTTGAAATTTTTTACCACCGGCATGCCGCAGATGTTTGATGTGGCCACCGGCGATCCACGGATGAGCGGCATTCTGGCCGCCATTGATGAAAAAACCGGCAAAGCCCTTTCCATTCAACGCGTGGAAGTCCATGGCACCGAACAAACCACCGCGTACGACGCCGACGACAACCGCCCCGGCTATCGCAAAGCGGAGTATTAGTGCGGTCCCCAAAAAAAAATTAGGGTATGCCGCGAGGCGGCGTGCTTTTTGTTCCGCCAACTGCGGTGCCGCTCCTTGGATTACCATCCCTGTCGTGTACGCCATCGTCGCGGCTACTTGTAGAGCACCGGATGATAATCCGGTGGTTGATCCAGTGCCGCCAACCAACCACCGGGTTATCACCACGGTGCTCTAAAGCGCGACGTGCGTCCGCGAGGTCAAAAAATCACGCTATCGCAATTCGGCTATTATTTGGACAGACCCCTGCCGAAGTTCTACCGGCGCTTGGTACCGCTGATTTTCGGCGTGGCCGGTACTAGTGCTCTGTCACGCCTACAAATTAGGATTGATTGGCCGCAAAGGCTCCAGATGCAAGAAGCAGCGGCGAAAACCGGGTCCGTAGACCCCTTGAGCTGCTGCGACGCCGCAGATGGGGCGTTTGCGGCCAACCCTGCGGGGCGGGGGCCAGGAGGTCGTGAGCTTTGGCGCTCGTCGTCAATGTATGTACCCATACACTTTCCTCCTTGCTTCGCGCCCACAACCCCCTGGCCCTCCGTCAATCCTAATTTGTAGGCGTGACAGAGCACTTGCCAGTTCCAGGGCAATGCGTACAGATTTTTACCCAGGGGCCGGGCTTCGCCGCCGTGCAGTACCACGCCGGTGCAAAAGTGTGTGCCGCCGCGGAATGCCAGAATGCCGCGCGTGTCATCGAGGGTGGCCTGCGCCGACGATTTTATTTCTATTCACGGCGTGAATGCAATCTATTCATGACGTGAATAAAATTTATTCACGGCGTGAATAGATTTACATTGCCTGTCGCCGAGACGGGGCGCGTCATCGGCAGAATCGCGGTGGAAAGGCCTTTCAGGGGACTATTATAGCCGCCTTAAAGCGCAACTTTCGCGGTGGAAACTGTTTTCGGACTCTCTCATCTGTGTAGCCGTGACCGGGTGGGGTTAATCCTCCGGCCAGTCGCCGGAGAATACTTCCGTGGCGGGGCCGGTCATGTAAACGCAGTCATCCGCCTGGCTCCATTTCAGCGCCAATTGGCCGCCGGGAAGATTTGTCAGCACGATCCGGTTGGTCTTTTCCGTCAGCACGCCGGCCACGCAAACTGCCGCCGCACCGGTGCCGCAGGCCATCGTCATGCCGCTGCCCCGTTCCCAGGTGCGCATGGTAATTTCGCCGGCCTGATGCACCTGCACAAAATGCACATTGATACGACGGGGAAATATCGGATGCTTTTCGATATACGGCCCGACGATTTCCACAGGAACTTTGTCCAGCTTTTTGCAATACAGCACGACATGTGGATTGCCCATGGAGACACAGGTCATCGTGTCTTCCAGCCCGGCGGCTTTTATCCATTGCGAACCGGTGGGTAAGTCATGGAACTTGAGCACATCGCCCCAGTGATAATTGACAATCTGGTCAACATTCTCAAATTTTACCGGAATATCCGACGCCTTGAGGATCGGTTTGCCCATGTTGACGGTCACGCGATTAACTTTGCCGCGTTCAATCCACAAATCCAGCGTCAGCACGCCGGCACCGGTTTGAACCCGCATCGGATTGGCGGTGGTCAGGCGGTGATCAAAAGCGTATTTTGCCACGCAGCGTATGCCGTTGCCGCACATTTCGGATTCGCTTCCATCGGCATTGAACATGCGCATGCGAACATGCGCCCCCAGCGCCGCAGCCTGCGGGGTAGGGGGGGAAATAAGAATTAACCCGTCGCCCCCGACGCCAAAATGGCGATCGGCGATTTTTACCGCCAGGGCTTCGGGGTTATGAACGGATTGATTAAATACATTGACATATATATAATCGTTGCCAATTCCGTGCATTTTTGTAAAGCGCATGGTCCAACTCCCATAACGAATCAATCAGGCGGCGCTGCGCACGCTTTGGGCGCGGCGTTGCCCGGCGGCCCTGTCCGGAAAATTTCCGAACCCTGCCCGCGGAGAAACGAATATCATACATCATCGGGATTCGGCTCGGAAGAACTGGGGGTCGTGGCCCACACCACTGCGGAAATCGCCCCGTCGCGGTCCCGCTGAATCAGCACCTCAGCTTTGTTTTTGGTCATTTCCACCAGCCGGGCGTTGGGCAAATCCACGTGCTTGACCCAATCCTTCGCCATTCCGACGGTTTTCCCACCTTCCATATGACGGTTCATCAGATTCGTCACCACGGATGCCGGCGGAGCTTCCACATAAATGCGCAGATCAAAAATATCCGCTATGCCTTCGTAGGGCGGTCGGTCCAGGAAGAGATAATTCCCCTCCACCATGGCCAGATTGACCGATTCATGAATGTTGATCGCCTGAGGCACAGCTTTATGGCGTACTCGATCATAGCCCGGCCAGGCCATTTTCTGGGGCGTTTGTTTTAGACGCAGAAGATGTTCCCGTAGCAGGGGAACATCAAACGTATCGGGCGAGCCTTTGCACTGGTTCATGCGTAATTGCCGCCCGTCCTCTAATTGTAAAAATCGCTCCGCCAGAACGGATTCGGGAAAATGAAAGCCATCCATGGGCAGGGAGACCAGACTTATTTTGGGTAATATATTTTTTGTGGCCATCCAGGCCAGTTGTTCAGTAAAAAAGGATTTACCCGACCCCGGCGTGCCCGCTACGCCCACGAGCATACGCCGGCCACAAAGCCGCTGGAGTTCCACGAGATTCGAAAGAAATGGCCGCCAGCGTTTCGTCCATTCCGCAGCACGAATATTCATTTCGACGCGCTGACCGTTGATCAGCAACGGCACGTCTTTGTGCAAAAACCATGGAAAAGGATCTATTTCTTGTAAAGACAAACGTCCAACTCCCGTTACTACTGCCCGGCGTCTGATAACTGCCGGGCCACCATGCCAACGTCCTCTAATAATACCGCAGACCGTCGGCCGGAACACGATTACTGCTTCGGCGCTGATTCGCCGGAAATATGCACCACCGGATAGGGCCAATCAATGCGCCCGGATTCGGGCACCGGGGCCACAACTCCCTGCGGTGGTAGATAACCTTCATATATCGGCGTAATGCACCTGGGAACTGAATATACTTGCGCCCAAGGCGGATTCAGGCACATGAGAACCGGCGTGATGGCCAGGTTGGCATAAAACCATGGAATATTGCCCAGCCCAACGGCTTCCTGCCTGAACGACGGAGGATGATTCCGGAAATGACTGTGCGAATCCAGATCCCGCAGGTACACCGGATTATGCTTCACCACGCCCGAAAAATAATACACATTCATCCGCGGCCAGGGCCGGTGTTGAGCAGCGGTCAGCGGCCTCATGCGGCCCCAGTTCGCCCCAATGGCCAGTTCAGTATCCGGAACCGTTATCGGAGCGTGACCGGCCCGTGTGCCGCAATCTCGACCGTTGGCCATGGCGGTGCGCGGTTCAGGAGTTTGGTTGGCCGAACAGCCGCCAAGCACGCCAAAAAGCAGGCCCGGTACTGCTAACCGCATCGCTGTTTTACGACTAATTTTTGTCAGCATGTCCAAACTCCAGTCACCCGTCAAAGCGCTCCCATGCCGCTTACAGCAAGCGATTATAATACCACGGATAATCAAAAACCGCGTGGGATCATGCTTCGCCCTGCCTCAACGGACGCCGCACACCCGTGCCGATAAACCCCACATAGCCGCCGGCTCCGCCGGTGGTGGAACTCCCCCCAAGCGCATCTCGCCACCGCAGAACCAAACAATGTGATCTACCATCCGATTATTACTGCAATCACTGCCAATACTGAAACGGTTGCTCTCCTCCAAGTCCTGAACAATGTTGATAATCGTGAAAGCCGCCGGATCAGGCTTGAAGCGTCTGGGCAGATGCCGCGGCCGGCTTTCCATCGCCAGTAACGCCCGGTGAAGCAATGTCAGAGCGTTACGATTTTCCGTATTAGTTTTCAGACGGATGGAAGGGACCGGTTACGGAGTTGGCATATTTGCACCGGAGGTTCAGTACCGGCGACGATGGGGGAAAAAAGAAGATACCTGCGCTGCTGCATCTGCGGCAGGCCTTATTTTCCGACGGCGTTGGAACTATTCCGACGTGAGGGAGCCATCGCTGTGCAGTGAGAATACCCGCCGGCGTGGTGAGTAGACGTAGAGAGTCCAGAGTTCATAGACCTCGTCGTCGTCGAGTTTCCAAACCTCCAGCTTGGCCCCAAGATCGAAATCAAATCGTGTGGCACCGGTTTGTGGGTTCGCCCTTACACAGGTAAGCTTTTGGCCTTCCAAATCATGAAGCATATCGGGCATCTTGCGCGGGGCGGGCCATCGCTGGTTTGAGACGATAACACCGTTGTAAGACAGCCGCCAATACGAGACATAAATCCAGAGCCACCAGCGGCCTCTGACGGTAACCAGCCTGCGGGCGGCCTTGCGGCGCACAACTTTTGATCGTGCGGCCGAGGAATGAGGTTCACGGACGCTGAGATGCGGCGGACCAAAATTGAGCGACAGGTTCAAATACCGCTCGTAGTTTACGCCCCAGCATGGTTGCCCGTAAATCGGGGCGAATATCCGCTCGATTGCCGGGACGCGACGACTGTTGACATTCGGCATAGCTGGTTTCATCGATAAGAATTTTATCCGCTGTTTCCGATGGCGGCCAGCAGGCTAAGGTGCTTTGTCTCCCCCGGCTACGTTCGGGGGGCCGCAGGTGATGCTCTTGCGGCGACTCACCTGAAAACCTTTTCGCGGTGATACCCAAGCGCCGCCGGATCAGGCTTGAATCGTTTGGGCAAATGCAGCGGCTGGCCTTCCACGGCGAGAAACGCCTGCTCAAGCAGTATCGGAAATTCCTGATCCTTTTTCCGAGCCTTCAAGCGGTCAGAAAGTACCAGTCGAAATGATTCATCAAATGTGATCAGGCCGCGGTCAAACGCTCGATCATAAAGCGCGTTAAGCGCAATCCCATTACACGGATCAGCTCGGCGGGCAATGTCCTTGCTCCATGGAATAAGGTGGCTGGCGTTGAGCAGTTCTGGGACAGCAATGCCGGAAATCGCGCAGCGGGATTCATAACTGGTCAGCACCGCGTCGCGAAAAAATCCTTGCACCCGGCGGGCACGGGTGGTGCGAGTGGTTTCCGTCGGCCCAGTCGGGAGCGCGAAATCAGTATCGATTTCCGCGTCCATGTCGGTCGGCACTGGGGCTCGCTTAATCAGTTCGTCATAAGCAGCTTCCGCTTCGGCTGCGATTGACTCGGCATTTTCCTGAAATGCCTCCCATAAGTGGCGGTCATCTCGGCTCACGTTTCCAAGTCCCTTGATCTTCCGGGCCTGCTGCGCCGGATCAAGGCTGGCGAAGTTGCACGCTTTCATACCCAGAGACGACGGCGTGCGGTCCATGAGCTGCGCCAAGCGGATAATATCCGGGTTCAGTCGGTGCAATTTGCCAAACGGCGTCCGACAATAAAGCCGAAAGGCCACCAGCAGTTCGTCATGCGTCCATGGTTTCCGTGTCAGCATAGTCAGAATCATCGCACGCTCCGCGCCGGGTAGCAACAATGGTTCCCTTCGACACAAAAATCAGGCTGTGGGTAAAGTGTGCGGGGCAAAAGGCTGTAGTTAGAGGTAATTCGTTAATATCGGGCTACGAAAGCTTGCCGACAAGCTTGACGGCTTGAGTTAGTAAGGTGTATGGTATCATTAGAATGTGGAAGGGAAAGAGTCGGATAGGAGGCCATCATGAGCGGACGCGCTGGACACCGTAAGCGACTGATCTGTGTCAGTGATGCTAATATTCGCGCAAGCCACCTCTACCTTAGCGGCCACGCGGATTTTTTCCCGGCGGATTGTTTCGGCCCTGCTTCTGCTATGGCCGGCCATGGTAAGTTGCTGACCTTGCAGGTGGACGGCCTGCGCGAGCCGGTCCTCACTGACATCCCAACTGATGCGCGCACCGGCAAGCCTCGCCGGTTTTTCAGGTGCCGCGGCTGGGTGCGGGAATTTTTTAAAAAACATGGAATCAAGAACGGCGATACCGTCTGTGTCGAGCGATTGGGTTCGCACCGGTACAGGGTCAGCCCGTTTGACGCAAAGGGTGAACGGCATAATCCGTGGGAAATGAATTTCGACAGCGAGCCTTTGGGAAACGGGCCGCGCGTCATCGAACTATTTGCGGGTGCCGGCGGGATGGCCCTCGGATTTAAAGACGCCGGGTTCCGCACGGTTTTAGCAAATGAGTGGGATCGGGACGCGTGCGACACTCTTAGAAACAATATCACCGAGAGAGTTCTGAATTGTGCAATTCAAGAAATTGAGCGGTTTCCCGAGGCGGATGTTGTCGCGGGCGGACCGCCATGCCAGGGGTTCAGCAACCTCGGCGAACGCATTCCTTCTGATCCCCGCAATCAACTCTGGCGACATTATTTTCGTTGTGTGAAACAAGCTCGCCCCAAAATATTTGTGTTGGAAAATGTGCCACCATTGCTTCAATCCGCCGAATTTGAAGAGATGAGAAAACTCGCCATCGGCCTCGGGTATCAAGTCGAAGCCAGGGTGCTGAATGCAGCGGATTACGGGGTGCCGCAGACCCGGAAAAGGGCCATATTCATTGGGTCAAGGATCGGAGCGCCCAGCTTTCCCTTGCCTACCCATTGCGATCCGGCTAAACGTAATTTAATAAACCAAAGTCTCGCAGAGTGGCGAACCGTCCGGGATGCTATTGGCCGCCTTCCGCTGATCCCTACAGGTATCGGTTGGCACATTGGCCGTAATCCGACACCTAAATCCATCGAGCGATATAAATCTGTTCCGCCGGGGGGAAACCGATGGAACCTGCCCGACGACCTGATGCCCGATTGCTGGAAGCGAAAACTTAAAGGTGGAACGGACCTGTTCGGCAGGCTCTGGTGGGATAGGCCGTCCGTAACAATAAGAACTGAATTTTACAAACCGGAAAAGGGACGGTACCTGCATCCAACCGCGCATCGGCCCATCACGCACCTTGAGGCGGCTCTCCTGCAGAGCTTTCCCGAAGATTATTCGTGGTGCGGTTCGACGATCAGCGTCGGCGTACAGATCGGCAATGCCGTTCCGCCCGTGCTTGCGCTGGCGCTAGCGGCACATGTCCGTGAAATGCTGGGCCTGCCCACGGGGCAAAATATGCAATTCGCCTGAAAGGTAGGCTTAAAATATGGCTAACTCCTCCATGGGTGGTGCTCGTGCGAAGCTCCGAAAGTATTTTCGTGAGAATCTCGGAAATGTTGTAACCTCTGACGACCTCCGGAAAGAGGCGGGGATAAGTGAATGGGCCCGTCGTGTGCGCGAACTACGTGATGAGGAGGGGATGCAAATTTTAACGCACCACGACAGGGACGGCCTCAAACCGAACGAGTACCTGCTTGAGACGTTGGCGCTTAAGCCGGTAATCGCCCGGGGGATCTCACCAAAACTGCGTCGGCAAATTCTGGAACGGAACGGTTTCACCTGCCAAGCATGCGGAGCCGCGCCGGGTGACGACGCTCCCTGTGAGCCTGGAAAAAAAGTGCGACTGCAAATTGACCACATCCTGCCGATTAGCCAGGGCGGGACGGACGACGAGCATAATTTGCGGGCCGTTTGTGTCTATTACAATAAGGATAAGACGAATATCCTGAAACCGGCGTCCGGGCAATCAATTAGCGCGCTGGCCATGATCCGGAAGCTGCCCCGGAATGTTCAGATTGAAGTCTACGAACACCTTCGCAAAAAATTCGGCGATGGTTCCGGGCGGAGGAAATGAGCGGGTGCGATGTCCGACACTCTTACAAAATCCCAACGACGCCGGTGCATGTCCGCCATTCGGGGACGCGACACAAAGCCGGAATTACTGGTTCGTTCGCTCTTACATAAGCAGGGCTTTCGATTTCGGCTGCACGCGAAGTTGCTGCCTGGAAAACCGGATATTGTGTTGCCCAAATACAGGGCCGTCATTTTCGTCCACGGCTGCTTTTGGCATTCGCACTACTGCAAGCGGGGCCGCTCAACCCCCGCGACCAACCAATCATTCTGGAAGAAGAAGCGTGCCGCAACTGTTCGCCGAGACCAATCTGTTCGCCGGCGATTACGGCACCTCGGTTGGCGGGTTATCGTAGTCTGGGAGTGCCGCACGATTACCGCTGCCTTGCCGCGCCCAATTGCGAGATTATTGGAAGCCGTTTCGATCAGAACGGGGAGGGTTCTGCTACCCGGGAAGCTGCCCGCCAAGACGGCCTCGCGTGGGTGGCCAGTCGCCGCCCGACCGAGGCACGGGAACCGCAAAAGTGAACGCCCCGCACACCCAAGCTGACACCGCATCTCTCCCGCGTTTGCATCTGGATCGTAAAATGCGTACAACACAGGTGTAGAATTTTGCATTGGGAGTTGATTATATGGATGCCATCTCGTTCGATACGCAAACGTGCACCAATCTTGATAA
>JAKBCC010000023.1 GCA_021808105.1 Planctomycetota bacterium | reverse complement strand
CTGAAGGTTGGCATTTGCGGTGAACACGGCGGCGATCCGGCATCGGTGGAATTCTGCCACCGCGTCGGTTTGAATTATGTCAGTTGCTCACCGTACCGCGTACCCATCGCCCGCTTAGCAGCCGCCCAGGCGGTCGTAAAAGCCACCACCGGCAGCAGCTATTCGACCAAGTAAGCGGTCGCCTGCGACCGATCAAACAGAACTCCAAAGGCCCGGCCGGTAAAACCAGCCGGGCCTTTTTTTGTTGACTTTAACGGCATGCTTAGCTAATCTATGTTAGCTACACGGCGGGGCCTTGGCTGCCATCGCGTTGGTTTTCGGAGTTGTACATGCAATTTGTGACCGTTCATGAAGCGAAAACACATCTGTCCGAAATTATTGCGCGCGTGGAACGCGGAGAGGAGATCACCATTAAACGCGGACGTGATCCGGTGGTGCGGTTAATAGCAATCAAAGACCGCGGACGCCGACGTCCCGGGGCATTGAAGGGACAGATTGTCATCAAGCCCGGTGCGTTCGATCCGTTGACGCCCGATCAACAGGCACTCTGGGAGAAGAAAGATTGAAAGCTCTGCTGGATACGCACTGTTTGATATGGTGGCTGACTGACCATCCGTCACTATCGCAACGGGCGAGCCATACAATAAGTTTGACGAGCAACCGATTGTACGTAAGTGCGGCCTCGGCATGGGAAATTGCAATCAAAGTGCGTGCCGGAAAATTGAACGTTCCTGAGTATCTATTGACGGATTTCAGCGGCACCTTGGAACAAGAGGGCTTTGATTCTTTGTCTATGACGATCAGTCACGCGGTTCACGCAGGTGAACTGCCTGGAGAACATCAGGACCCGTTCGACCGCATGCTCATCGCCCAGGCGCACATTGAATCCATGACCATTATTGGAAAGGACAAAATCTTTGATCACTACGGTATTGACCGGATATGGTAGAAGATGTTTGGATGGTTCTTGCAATCACTTTCCCGTAAAATGAAAATATTATGAACGAAAAAATGTATAAACTCGGTTTCATCGGCGGGGGCAACATGGCGGAAGCTATTGCCCGGGGCGGCATCAGCGCCGGACTATTTAAGTCCACGGAATTATTTATCGCTGACCCATCGGCTGCGCGTCGCGAATTGCTGGCGGGTGAATTGGGCATTGCTGCCTCGGCCCAATCCGCTGAAGTGGCAAGCAGCTCGCAAGCCATTCTCCTGGCGGTCAAGCCGCAGAAAATTGAGGAAGCTTTGCAGCAGATCAAGCCTGTCCTGGACCCATCGACACTTATTATTTCCATTGTGGCGGCGGTCTCCACGGGTTTTATTGAAAAGCAGCTTGGATCCAATATCCGCGTGGTGCGTGTCATGCCCAATACGCCCGTACTCGTGGGTGCCGGTGCCAGCGGTCTTTGTCGGGGCAGCGCCGCAACGGAAGTGGATATGCGATTCGCTGTAAGCATCTTTGGAGCCTGCGGCACGGTGGCCACGGTGCCGGAGTCCCTGATGGATGCTGTCACCAGCTTATCCGGATCGGGGCCGGCGTATGTGTTTTACCTTGCCGAAGCGATGACAGCCGCCGCCGTGAGCCTGGGGCTTCCTCCCAATGATGCCCAATTGCTGGCCCGGCAAACCATTATCGGGGCCGGCAGACTGCTGGAGGAATCCGAAGATTCCGCCGCAGAATTACGGCGTAAAGTCACCAGCCCCGGCGGATTTACCGAAGCTGCCATTAACAGCATGGCCGGCCAACGGTTTGCTGATATCATCGCCGCCGCATTGGCCGCTGCGGTTAAACGCGGCTCTGAATTGTCCCGCTAGTTGCTTACAGGGTCCCACGAATGTTTGCCATTGAAGTACATGCGACATTTTGCGCTACTCATCAGTTGCGTCTGCCGGGCGGAACTTCAGAGCCGTTGCACGGGCATGATTGGCACGTGACAGCGCGCGTGATTTCACCGCAACTTGACGCCCTTGAAACGGTGATGGATTTCCATGACCTTGAATTATCCCTGAGGAAAATTTGCGACTCTTGGAATCACCGCCACCTCAATGATATTTCCCCCTTTGATCGCACGATAAACCCCAGCGCAGAACGTGTAGCCCAGCGGATGGCACAGCTTCTGGCTCCGGAAATTCCACCGCCCGGAAAGCTTTACAGTATTTCCATCACCGAGGCACCCGGATGCGCCGCGATTTACATGCTTGATTAACCACAATCGCAAGACTTCGCGTTAAACCCCCGCCGTCTTCTTGATGACCGCAGTGGGTTGCGCCAAGGCCTTTTCAATGCCGGGCAGCACATAATCCCGTGCCACAACTTCCCAGCTCATGCGGGAGGCCAGTTTATAGCCCTGTCGCAGGAGCCGCTCAAACTGCGCCGGCGATCGCGGCAAGCGGCGATGTATCTCTGCGGCAATCGTCTGAGCAACGGTGCTTTCAATGTATTCACGGTTAGCACGATCTATCAGCAGGCAATCCTGAATGGAGTGCGGATGCACTTCACTGGATTGGGTGTAATCCACTTCAATGGCATTTTCCGTCCCGGCCGGTCCGGCAACATGACGCACAAAGCCCGCGCATCCGCAGAGGGCGGTATACACACACACCGCGCCAAAAGATATCGGCTCAATCTGCGCGATACCAAAGGGTTCATAAATGGATTGCCCGAATTCCAAATCAGATCCATGGCGGATGTCCATAAATTCCATATCGGCAGGCATACGATCCCCGCAGGTGCGGCGGTCAAAGCCGAACTGATTGATGTAAACGATTTTGGCATTTCTGCTGCGGGCATTGAATTCCTGAACGCCGACATAAAACGCTGCTTCACCGCCGGTAAGGTCCGGATAGCCTTCCCGATGGGCTGTGGGCCACTTGTAAGAGGCTTCCATGTTTTGTACATCATCGGTGCGGCGGGCGGAAGTTTCAGTGGAAAGTACCAGCAGCACAGCGGACTGGTTTTCATGCCGCAATAATTTTTCCAGATGTTCCATGACACTGACATCCCGCCACAATCCCTTGGATAGCACCATGCGGGTAACGTGCGTAAGTACAAAGTCCGGGCGGTATCCCAACAGCGTTTCACAATAATGCTGCAGGCGATTGCGTGAGGCCATCTTTTCTTCCAGCGATAATTCAAAGGCCGGGACACCGTTATACGCCAGATCAATATTTTTATGCCTAAACGCCGAATCCAGAAATCTCAATTCATCCACAACATAATCGCCGACTGCAAAAATATTGTCACAATGTTTGGCGGCATCGACCAGCGGGTATTTATAAAAGAATTTCTGCGAACCAAACACATCATTGACGTTCAGCCCCTCCCGCACGGCCTGGCGCATGGCGTTATAAAAGGCGATGTCCTGCCCCGGATGTGATTCCACAATCCGGCGCATGGGTGCCACCTCATGGGCGTAAAAGATGGTGCGGAACTGGGCCGGAGCATTGAGCCGAGCCGCCAGCGCCGTAGGCATTCCCATATATTCATGGGAAAAAATCACCGCAGGGTGTTGCACGCTGCCGCATCCGATGGCCAGCAGGGCATCAATGGCCGGTTCCGCCAGCCGCATGTATTGCTCATAATCCCAGATAAATTCATAGCGATTGGATTCAATGCCGAACTTTTCAAACAGATGAAACTTAAACATGCCAATGCGGGCCTGATCAAAATGATTTACATTGACCAGCAGAACTTCCGGGTGCGATGTTATGCCCGTGAATTTATCATGAAAGACCTTGCGACCATAAATTAAATCCACATGGTATTTGCGTTCCACATCCGCCAACGCGCCGGCCAACGGATGGTGAATCAGCCCATCCATCGAGCTGTAAAGCACTTCGCCGTCATGGCCCAACCGTAAATCAGCGGGGCCATCCGTATTAAACAAGGGTCCGACCAGAATATTGCGATCCACATGTTCCGCGTAATGTTTGGCCGTCAGCAGGCCATGGAGCACCGCTCCGATGCCGCCGATTTTTTGAACTGCTTCATGTGTGACGTGCACTACCGTCTTCATACTGCTGTCAATCCTTTCATACCGGAACATTACAGCCCCGGCTCATAAATCCCCATCATCATCGGTTATTTAAGAGAAATGTCCACAGTAACAATCATGATATGTGAACCGCGACACGATGGCGTCATTGGCACGTGCCGTCCCGGACAATATGGCCGAAGTCGGAATTCAAATGTTCCCAAAGGCCCGGAAATCGGCCCATTCGGAAGATTTGGGCGCGGCAAGGGAATTGCATTAACATATATTATTGTTAAGTCGTAAGGATAGTTGATGGCTGTGGTGGAGTTTCGCTGCGATTGTTCACAAAGTATTGGGGCCTTGCCTCATTTCTGGGAACACACGGTCGGTAGCGACCACGCCCCCATGGCGTTGCGGGCCGATTGGCAACAGCAATTGCAGCGCTGCCACCGGGAACTGGGTTTTGGTCATGTGCGGTTCCATGATCTGCTAAGTGATGATATGGGCACGCTGGTCAACGAAGAACAGCGGTTGCTTTATTCATTTTTCAACGTGGATCAAATCCTTGATTTTCTGCTGTCCATTGGCATGAAACCGTTTGTGGAATTAAGTTTTATGCCGTCAGCCCTGGCTTCCGGCAACACCGTGGTTTTCAAATACCAGGCCAATGTCACACCGCCCCGGGATTACAATCAATGGGCCGCGCTGATCAGAGATCTCTTTACCCACTGGATACAGCGCTACGGTGCTGCGGAAGTGCGCACCTGGTTCTTTGAGGTGTGGAACGAGCCGAATCTTGCGGCCTTCTGGACCGGTACGCAGGACGATTACTTTAAGCTGTATCGCTATACCGTTGAGGCGATCAAGCAGGTGGATGATCAGTTGCGGGTGGGTGGGCCGGCCACCGCCAATGACCAATGGATCACGGAATTTCTTGATTTCTGCGACCAGCATCAACTGCCCGCTGATTTCGTCAGTACGCATCATTACCCCACCGACGCTCTGGGTACTATCGGGGAAGATACACTGACCCAATTGGAACACAGCCCGCGCAGTCTCCTGCGGCAACGGGCGCAGGACACGCACCGGAAAGCCCGCGGTCGGCCGGTTTATTATACGGAATGGAATGCCTCCTCCAATCCACGCGATTCCCTGCATGATGACCCGTATACCGCCTGCGTGATCGTCAAAACCATGATGGAAGCCAGAGGTTTGGTGCAAGGCTACAGCTTCTGGACATTCAGCGACATATTTGAGGAAAACTATTTCCCCGGACGACCATTCCAGGGAGGCTTTGGCCTCCTGACGCTCCAAGGTGTTGCCAAACCATCCTACCGGGCGTTTGAACTGCTGCATCGGCTGGGCACCGAAGAGTTACTGGTGGATGGACTGCATCAGACGCTTAATGTTTGGGGCGTGCGAAAGCCCGGTAGCGTGACCGTCCTGGTGTGCAACCATACGCGGCCCCGCCATCGGATCGACTGTGAGAATGTGCATGTCGCACTCGCGGCCATTGATCCGCCGCGCCATGTCTGGATTGAACGCATTGATCACGATCACGCGAACGCCAAACGCCTCTGGATGGAAATGGGCGAACCTAAATTTCCCAGTGTTCGGGAAGTGGCCCAGCTGCACGCCGCCTCCGAGATCATGCGTCAACCGCAACCCTGGACGAATCATCAGGGCACCGTGCACCTGGATTTCACCATGCCGCCGCAAAGCATAGCGGCCATTACCTTGCAAACGACACCGGAACCGTTTGGCGGAGAACTTACGTCATGAAGAAGTCTCCATCACGCAGCGATAAACTCGAAGAGATTCAACGCCAAACGTTCGATTATTTTATTCATGAGGTTAATAATCTCAATGGTCTGGTGGCGGACACGATTGAAAAAGGGGCACCCGCCAGTATTGCCGCGGTGGGCTTGGCGCTTTCGGCGTATCCCGTGGGCGTGGAACGGGGCTTTATCACCCGCAGCAACGCCATTAAAATAACCTTGGCAACCCTGCGATTTTTCCGAAAGAGTTCCCAGGGGACGGAGGTTGACGCCACAGGATATAAAGGATTTTATTATCACTTTCTAAATATGAGCACCGGAAAACGGGCCTGGAAATGCGAACTGTCAACAGTTGATACCGCGATACTGCTTGCCGGTATGTTAGTGGCCGCAGCCTATTTTACCGGAGGTACCCCGGCGGAGCGGGAGATTCGCAGTTTATCCGAGTATCTCTACGACCGCGCTGACTGGCAATGGGCGGCCAATAGCGGGTTAACCGTCGCCATGGGGTGGAACCCGGAAAATGGTTTCCTGCCCTATCGCTGGCAGGGGTATGACGAGGCATTGATTTTGTATCTACTGGCCCTGGGTGCACCGAGATTTTCCCTGTCACCGGAAAGCTATGCCGCGTGGACCTCAACCTATAATTGGCGAAAAGTATACGATCATGAGTTTTTATATTCCGGTCCGTTATTTACCCACCAGATTTCACATATATGGACAGATTTCCGAGGCGTCCAGGATTATTACATGCGGACAAAAAGCATCGACTATTTTGAGAACAGCCGCCGCGCCACCTACGCGCAACGCCAATATGCCATTGACAATCCCCTTGGCTTTAAGGGATATGGTGAAAACTGCTGGGGAATTACCGCCTGTCTTGGACCGGGGCCGGCGACGCGCAAAATAAAGGGTAAAAACTGCCAATTTTTCGGTTACGTGGGGCGCGGTATACCCGACGGGCCGGATGACGGAACGCTGGCTCCCTGGGGGGTCATCGCATCCCTGCCATTTGCCCCGGAAATCGTTTTGCCGGCCATCGACCATTTTGACACACTGAATCTTCGCGTTAGCAACACGTATGGCTTCAAGTCCACCTTTAATGCAACGTTTCCCGGCGGAACGGCAAGATCGCCCTATTGGCATTCGCCATTCCATTGCGGACTCAATCAAGGCCCCATTGTGCTGATGATTGAAAATTTTCGTTCAGGTTTGCTCTGGCGACTGATGCGCCAATGTCCGCCGCTGGTAAGGGGACTGCATCGGGCCGGATTCGCCGGCGGGTGGCTGGGGCCTTGTCCGAGTAATGACCGGGATGCGATCCCGGCGCGCCGGGACGATTTTCAGCCTCTTGGGGGCGCATCGCGTCGTTGAGCACCGTGGTGATAAACTGGGGGTTGGTTCGCGGCACTGGATCAACCACCGGATTGTCATCCGGTGCTCTACACGTAGCGGCGACGGTGGCTTGCCTGATACCGATGGTCCAGCCGCGCGGAAAATGGGCCAAAAATCGCTCGGCCCCGCAGGCCGGGCAATCATCGAAAAGGAGCCAATGCGATGACTGCACCAGATCGTAAAAATCGTGTCGTGATTGTGGGGGGCGGCTTTGGCGGCGTTTACACCGCCGCGGCCCTGGAAAAAGCCACTGCATCAGCGGAAGATACAGACATTACCTTGATCAGTCGGGATAATTATCTGTTGATAACACCCCTGTTATTTGAGGCCGGTTCGGGCATTTTGGATCCCCGGCATACGGTGTGCCCGATCCGCCAACTTCTGAATCGCACCCGCTTTATCATGGCGGACGTAACGCATCTGGATATTGAATCACGGCATGTCGAGGCGGTGCATCAGCCTGGCGGCCAACGCTATCATGTGGAATATGACCAACTGGTATTGGCTGTTGGTGGTGTAACCAACCGGGCGATTATTCCCGGCTCCGAACATGCCATGGCCTTTAAGACGCTCGCCGACGCCATTGCCCTGCGCAATCGAATTATTGATGCATTTGAACAGGCGGATGTGGAAAGCGATCCGGCCCGCAAAAAGCAACTTCTAACCTTTGTGATCATCGGAGCGGGTCTGGTGGGCGTGGAACTGGTGGGGGAATTAACAGAATTCCTTAGCAATATTTGCGGTACCTATCAGCATATTCGTTATGAGGAGGTCAAAGTTTTGGTGTGCGAGGCCGGTGCGACATTCCTTAAGGAAATGCCGCAGGGGCAGGCCGCCTTTGCTCAAAATGTTCTGGAAAAGCGCGGCGTGGAAATCCGCGTGAGTACGCCGGTGGCGAAAATCAGCCCGGATGGTATCACGCTGAAAGATCAAACTTTTATCCCGACGAACCTGACGCTGTTGTGTGCGGGGCTGGCAGCGCATCCATTGCTGAAGGATCTGCCCGTTCCCAAGCAGCATGGCCGCATTGCCGTGCAGCCGACCATGCGATGCCAGGAGCGACCCGAGATATGGGCGATTGGCGATTGTGCGTGGATACCCGATCCGCAAGGCAAGCCCTACCCACAATTGGCCCAACATGCCTTACGCGAGGCCAGGGTGCTGGCTGACAACATCTGCCGCAGCCGGCGCGGCGAGTCCCTGGTCCCGTTTGACTACAAGAGTATGGGCACGCTGGCCGCATTAGGACATTACAACGGTATTGGTCGCGTGATGAAGCTGCAGGTGCGCGGGTTTATCGCCTGGTGGGTGTGGCGTACCTATTATCTCTCACAGATGCCGCGGTGGTCGCGGCGGCTGCGGCTGGTCATCGACTGGACCGTAGGCTTATTTTTCCACAACGACGTGGTCAAGCTGGACATGAATTCCAATCCCGGCGCGGAGCTTAAGGAAGATGATCCCGATGCGGGGGACTGAGTTTGCAAACTCAGTTTAATGCGTAGTGGGTAATGAGTAATGAATAGAGTGGCGGAGTCGCTTCGGGGGACTTCGCTTGGCGAGGGATATAAATGCGCCAGTGCTTTCATAGCATTCTGCTCTGGAAATTCGCCAGACCTTCGCAACAGCGAAAAAAACATGGCGATTTTTCATCCTGCGCGGGTGAGGCTTCGCATCATGGGAGACTAACTTCTGGCATCCTTCCAATAGATGGATCGCAAGGTGGCCAAGGTGTCCAAGTTGGGTGGCAAGGTGGCCAAGTTGGACATGTGGAGGAAGTGGTTGATTTTAGCGGGTGAAGTTGAAGGTGGCCAAGAGGGCCAAGATATTTTGAATTTTTCCGGAGGATTCGTAATTGCGGCGAATATTTTGCATGCGATCACGAATGGATTGAACCGCGGATTACGCCGATTGCGCGGATAGCAGTGGGATTGGTTTGGGACTGTTGGGGTGTTGGCGGTGGCGCTCGTCGCCGGGCGACGACGCTAAACGGGGGAGGGGGAAGTTTGCGTGTTGCGTAGGGAGTATAGGACCCAGCGCGTGGTGGTTCCGGATTCCTGAACATGCTACCCGGCGGATTATTTACTTTTCAAACGTGCGCAATGATTACGGATCACGGATCAATGCGCAATACTGCGGAAGCTATAGGGCGCGGGGGGCGGGCGTAATGAGTAGTGAATAATGGTGCATGCAGTACATGCAGTAATTGCAGTATTGGTTAGTAATTTCGATATTGGGCGGTGGGTTCAGTATTGGGCAGTAATTGCAGTATTGGGCAGTAGTGAGCGGTGTATTCAATATTGGGCGGTAGACGCGAGGTTACAGGGGACGGGTTACAGGGGACAGGGGCTCCGCGGGACGGATGTTCCACAGATTACACCGATGGACCCAGATTAACGGTGACGGCGCTTCGCTGAGTGAATAATGAGTAATGAGCAGTAATTTCAGTATCGATCAGTATTGATCAGTACATTCAGTAGTGGGCGGTGCAGTTTGGGGTGGCGGGGTTGTGGGGGGGGACGGGCGCGGTGTGGGGGCGAGTGACTGTTCTCCGTGCGACGCCATACTGTAAAAGCAGTCCCGGATGCGCTGTCGAGTGCTCGCGGGCATGGCGAGACATCTACAACCCGACTCATGGCGTCCTTTTGGTAGTCGCCGGGCCGTTCTTGCGGTATTCTTTTGACCGCTGCCTAAACAGGGAATTGAAGAGGTTGCTGAGACTGCGGGCAAATCGGAATTTTGCGGTGGCCCGGAGAGACAAAAAACAGATCATGTGAAAGGCGCGGGAATGAGAATTGATGAACTTAAAACCAATATAATAGTGCGCGGTGGAATTTTCCCGGAACCAGTGAAAATATTGGTCGTTGACCCGCTGGGTGACTCGTTCAAAATCACCGGAAAGGGGATGCAGAGCGGCCTGGTGCATGAGCCGGTCCTCAGTGTGGCGCAAGTCGAAGCGTTACAGGCCAATCCGCAGACCGAACCCTTTGACGGCAAGCCCCTGCATTTCCGCCTCGGCATTGAGGCCATGCGATTGGCATTGGCATACGAATACGATCCTTATTTTGCTTTGTCCATCGCGCGGGTAGACCCGTTGCCACACCAGTTGGAGGCGGTTTACGACCACTTTCTAAAATTGCCGCGCATACGTTTCCTGCTGGCCGATGACCCGGGCGCGGGTAAAACCATCATGGCCGGGCTGCTGCTTAAGGAGTTGAAAATCCGCGGGCTGGTGAAGCGGACGCTGATTGTTACGCCGGCCAGTCTGACGTTTCAGTGGCAACGCGAACTCAAGGACAAATTCCGGGAGGATTTTGAAATTGTCAAAAGCGAGGTGCTCCGCGCCAACTACGGATCAAATCCATGGCAGGATAAAAATCAGGTCATCACATCCGTGGCGTGGGTTTCGCGGATAGAGGATGCTAAGGAAAGCCTGCTGCGCAGCCACTGGGATCTGGTGATTGTGGATGAAGCCCATAAAATGGCGGCCTACAGCGCTGACAAAAAAACACTCGCGTACCAGCTTGGCGAAGCGCTTTCGGACATGACCGACCATTATTTGCTGATGACCGCAACCCCGCATAAGGGCGATCCCGATCAGTTCTGCCTGTTTCTGGAACTGCTGGATCGGGACGTGTATGGCAACGTCAAAAGCCTCGAGGAGGCCATGAAACGCAACAACGCGCCATTTTATCTACGCCGCACCAAAGAGGCGCTGATTCACTTTCCCGATCCCGATACCGGACAAAGCAAACGCCTGTTCACCCGGCGAACCGTAAAAACCATGAGCTTCAACATAGACAGTGAAGAATTTGAGCTTTACGACGTGCTGACGCGGTATGTGGAAGATCAATCCATCAAAGCGCAGGCGGCCAATTCCTCCACCGGGCGGGCGGTGGGTTTTACCATGGCGATGCTGCAAAGACGGTTTGCGTCCAGCGTGTTCGCGGTGCGGCGCACGCTGGAGCGTATGCGCGATAAACGGCAGTCGATTCTGACTGATCCGGAAGGATACCGCGAAGAACAAATGAACAATCGAATTCCGGAAAACTTTGAAGATCTGACGGATGAAGAGCAGCAGAAAATCATGTCCGACCTGGAAGGCGTGGTACCGGCGGTGGATGCCGAAACATTACGGGAGGATATTTTTAATCTGGGGCGGCTGATTGACCTGGCTCGGCAGCTTGAGCAACGGGAAACGGAATCAAAGCTGGTCAAGCTGCGTGAGGTTATCGCAAGCCAGGGCATTTTCACCGATCCGAAAATGAAACTGCTGATTTTCACCGAGCACAAGGACACGCTGGACTATCTCGTGGGTAAATTGCGGATGTGGGGGCTGACGGTAACCCAAATTCACGGCGGCATGAAAATTGGTGATCGCGATACCCCGGGAACTCGCATCCATGCAGAACGCGAATTCCGGGAATCCTGCCAAGTCATGGTGGCCACCGAAGCAGCCGGCGAGGGCATCAACCTGCAATTTTGCTGGATGATGATTAACTACGATATTCCCTGGAATCCCATGCGGCTGGAACAGCGCATGGGGCGGATTCACCGCTACGGTCAGGAAAAGGACTGCCTGATATTGAATTTTGTTTCCACTAATACCCGCGAGGGCGGCGTATTGCACACCCTGTTCACGCGCATCGAACAGATTGAAAATGATCTGGACCCGCATAAAACCGGCAAGGTATTTAACGTGCTGGGCGATGTATTTCCGTCCAACCAGATCGAAAAAATGATCCGGGATATGTACGCGCGCAACCTGACGGAAGAATCGCTTAAAAACCGGATTATTGAGGAAATTGACACGCAGCGATTCCGCAAAATCACCGACGCCACGTTGGAAGGGCTGGCGAAACGATCCTTAAACTTATCCGCCATTATGGGCAAATCAGTGGAGGCAAGGGAGCGCCGCCTGGTCCCGGAAGTTATTGAGGACTTTTTCAAATCCGCCGGGCCGGTCGTGGGAGTGTTTCCCAAGGAAGTACGTGCCGGGGGACATCTTTACCGTGTGGGCCGAATACCGCGCAATTTATGGCCGCTGGGCGAGCAATTGGAACCGCGCTTCGGCAAATTAGGACATGAATACCAGCAAATTGTATTTGATAAAAACCTGCTGGCCCGCGAAAGCATCGCTGAATGGGTAACACCGGGCCATCCGCTTTTTGAGACGGTGCGGGAAAGCCTCGCGGAGCGTGTGCATGATGATTTGTTGCGCGGGGCGGTGTTTTATGACTTGCATCATGCCGTGCCGTATCGGTTGGATGTTTTTTCCGCATCCATAAAAGATGGCCGGGGAAATCAACTGCATCGCCGCCTTTTTGCGGTTTCCAGCGACGCACAGGGAAATATCGCCATTAAGCAGCCTACCGTGTTCCTTGACCTATCGCCGGCAGCGGAAGGAACGGCCGCCCCGGCTTCCAGCGGAATGCCAACCCGCGCAAAACTTGAGCAGGCGCTGGTGGAGCGTGAATTGAAGGGCTTCCTCACGGAGACAGTCGCGGGGCGGCAGAAGGAAATACAGGTCGTTGGCCGACATGTCGAAATCAGCCTTAAGGAATTGATTCATCGCCACAACCTGACTTTTGCGAGGCTCGGCGAACAACAGCAGAACGGGGATAAATCACCGCAACTCGCCGGGCTCATCAAGCAGGCCGAGGATCGCATCGAAGATCTCAACCACCGGCTGGAAAACCGCCGACGTGAATTGGATCAGGAACATCAATGCGCCATCGGCGATATTCAGTTCATCGGTGCGGCCTGGGTGTTGCCGCATCCGGAACGCACCAGCCCTGGAATGGCGGCCATGGTGCGTGATGATGATATTGAACGCATTGCGGTGGAAACGGTGATGGCCTATGAGAACGCGCAAGGCCGCAATGTGGAAAGCGTCGAAACACAGGATCGCGGTTTTGACTTAATTTCGCGCAAGCCCCACCCGGAGGACGCCGCCACGGCCGTCGAAGTGCGGTTTATCGAAGTGAAGGGCCGCAGCGGAGTGGGCGAAATTGCGTTAAGCAGCAATGAATACAAAACCGCCGCGCGCTTGAAGCAGGATTATTGGCTCTACGTGGTGTACAATTGCGGCAGCAATCCGGCGGTGCACGTAATACGTGATCCAGCCAGGCTGGGTTGGCGCGAAGTTATGGCGGTGGAACATTATTCGGTTCCGGCGGCGGCGATATTGGGAGCGGAGGGGTGCCAGTGATTCCGAAGTTAACCCACAGCCGATCCCAGCTTAAGTGCCACATCAATGAATATGAGGACGGAGCGTGTAGCCTGTTTACGTCCGCCGACACTTATCCGGATCTTTTTGATTTTCACCTTTCGGAAATCAAGCCCCTTGCTCCACGCGGATGGTGCGTTTCCAAGGGTGGGAAGATGAAGTACCTGTGGTTTCCGCCAGGTTCGCTTAGTTCCAATCACCTTGCCCGGATTGAGCAATGGAAGCAGAGTTTTGAGCAATACGTGTTGATCGGATTGAGCAGCCACATCAAGCCCATCTTTTGTGGGGAACTGGACTTCTGCATGGGGCTGTCTTTCAACTACGATCCCGACGCAAATATCCGGACAAAATGTGGCGAGGCCCTCTATCAAGCGAAGTACCAATCTTCCGGAAGCCATTTCGCCACAATAACGGCCGCTATGGCCACGGCCTTTGCGCTTTTGCCCATACCGCCTGAAGAAGGCGACAACCGTCTAGCCAGCGCCGTTCCTTCCAATCTGAGCAGTGACAATTTCGGCAGAAAACTTGCGAGCGCTGTCGCGAAGGACTGCGGGGTACCCTTCACCCCAAGCGGGCTGAGTTGCGATAAGGCCGCACTAAAGAATCTGTCCCTTATTGACAAAGCCAAGCAGTGGTGTGATTTATACGAATCCGGGCAATGCGTTACAATGAATGCGGACGCAAAGGGCAAAACGGTGATCGTTGTTGATGACCTTTACCAATCCGGCGTTACGCTCTGGTGCTATGCGAGGTATTTGAAGCGCCTTGGAGCCAAATACGTTTTGGGTTTGGTGTGCGTAAAATCGTTACGGGATACAGATAACCTATGAACGAAATTCCGCTATTACAGTTGATTCACACCAAAGGGATCGGGGAAGCCGCCCTGCGGCGGCTGGCCGAGGCCTGCGCGCGGGATAAGTTGTCGATAGATGGGGCCCTGCGACGCGGCGCGCCATGGCTTTCCCAGGCCTTGGGCGTCTCCGAAGAGATTGTCGGGAATATCGCCGGAGCGGCCGATGCCGCCGCCCGCCTCTGGGAAGATCTGCGACGCCAAGGCGTCAGTATCATCTGGCTCGGCGACAATCACTACCCGGCAAGACTCAAGGCGGTTCTCGGAAATCAGGCCCCGGCGTTTCTTTTTTTGAAAGGTGACGCAAAGTTCCTCGAATCACCGGCTGTTGGTTTTTGTGGCTCTCGCAAAGCGTCGGAGAAGGGCCTTGGTATCACACGCGAGGCCGCCGCGGCGCTGGCGGCCCGAAATGTATGCGTTGTCAGCGGCTACGCCCACGGCGTGGACTTGGCCGCACACCGCGCGGCTCTGGCCGCCGGCGGAGCGACAATATTTGTTATGGCCGAGGGAATAGAGCATTTCCGTATAAAAAAAGAGATCGCGGATGTGTTGGATAAAGGACAATTTCTTGTCGTTTCCCAGTTTCCGCCGGGGCTGCCATGGATGGCGCGCAACGCGATGAAACGCAATAGCACCATCATTGGACTTTCGGACGGGATGATTCTCGTGGAATCAGGAAATACTGGCGGCACATTCGCAGCGGGCGACGAGGCAATCAAACGTCACCATCCGCTGTTTGTGATTGACTTTGGATCCCCCGGCCCTTCCGCTGAGGCGAATCCGCACTTTATCGCACGCGGCGGGATACCCATCCGCGGACGCTCCCTGGATAGGAAGCCAAACCTGGACCGTGTATTGGAAGTTGCAAATAAGCCGCGCTGGCGAGCGGCAGGCTCCGCCGCGTCGCTGTTTCGATAAGGTGATGATGTTTACCCGGAAAGATGAAAAGCGACCACTGGCCGCGAATACCGGCGGGGCACTACCATGGTTGCCGCCGGACGCGAATACCAAGCCACTGGAGTTCCTTGCCTATGCGATCCCGCGCGCCGGGCAGGATGCGCGTTCCTACAAACATTCCGTCGATGGATTCAATGTACACGGCGAACCCCTGGGCGCAAACGTTTCTTTTCTGAATTATGACGGCATTGCGATATTTGCCGGGGCGTTCGAGCGGATGGATCCTTCCGACGCAGGCGACTACGTCCGGTGCCTGAGCGACGCCGACCTTGACCGGCGTGAGCGCGAGTTCTTCTCGGCCTTCGATAAGGGAATTCCTATCATTTTCCTGCTGCCCGCGTCTCATCCACTTTCGCCTTATCAGACTCGCCCCCTTCCCGATATCTTCCGCCGCATTGCGCAGATCTTCGGCATTGGCCATTCACCGCTTCGGGAGCCGCATCCGAGGTTGGTGAGCGAGGTGCCGGAGTTCAAGGAATACATTCAGCGCCACGGTACCGGCTACGCCGAGTTATCCGTGCCGGAAACGACCCCATACAAGCTAACACCCATCTGCAAACAGGACGGGCATCACCTCGGCCTGGCGCTGGCAGACAAGCTATTTATCCTCCCATGTACCCAACCGGCAAACGAACTTCAGGTGCGTGATATGGTCTGCGAAGCGGTCGCCGCCGTCATCGCCTACCGTAAACGGGTTTCACGCGAACTGCCCGCGTGGGTCGGGGAGTTTTCATTTTCGCAGGAGGCAAAGCTGATTGGCGACGCGGATGGCCTCCGCAGGAAGCTTGAGAGCCTTGAGACAAAAATCGCGGCGTATAAAAATTTCAAGGCGGTGCTTTGCCTGCAATCCGATCCATTGGTGGAAGTGGTTGTTGAAATCTTCGACAAATTCTTTGGGCTCAGTCTGGTGGGCGAGGATGACAAAATCGAGGACAAACGACTGCTCGACGCGGAGGGCAAATGTATTGCCCTCTTTGAGATCAAAGGTATCAAGGGCAACTTCGATCGCCCAATGGTCAATCAGGTTGATGATCACCGGGAAAGGCGAGGATTGCTGCCGACATTCCCCGGGATCGCCATTGTCAACACTTTCCGCTCCGCAGGATCGCTGGAGGAGAAAGACCAACCGCCAAATTCGGAGATTATCATAAAGGCGGTGCAGGACAATGTGCTGCTGATCCGCACGCTGGACCTGCTGCGTTTAGCCGACCTTACGGAGCGGGGGATAAAAACCGGTGAAGACTTTAAGGATATATTGCTCCGTAAAACCGGGTGGATGAAGGTGGAAGGTGATGCGGTTACGGTGGTGAAAAAGTGAATCCAAAATATCCCCAACGCCTTATTGAAGTTGACTTGCCTATCAAGCGCATTTCCGCCCATGCGCGGCGGGAGAAGTCGATCCGGCATGGGCATATTTCTACGCTGCATATCTGGTGGGCGCGGCGGCCATTGGCGGCTTGCCGGGCGGTGATTTGCGCATCGCTTTGGCCTGATCCGGCTGACCCCTTATGTCCGCCGGCCTTCCGCGCGGCGGCGGCGCAGCAGATGATCGCATTTGCCAAGTCTGCGCTGGCCGATGCGGGGATTGCCGGCATTTGTGATGGTGAATCTTGGAGGCGCTACGGTGAACTGGCCCAACGAAAAGCACCGCTGGATTTAACCACGATTCCGGTGCCCCGCCGCAATGGTGATCCTCCACCGGCCAAGCTCGCCGATCTGGAATTATTGCGGACGCTTCTGTTGGATTTCATTGCGGATTTTGCGGCTTGGGAGGCCTCCACACAAAAAGTTTTCCTTTCCACCGCCCGGGCGCTTACGCAAGCCGCGCATGAAAGCCTGGGCGGCTTGCCGGGCACGCGGCCCCTGGTGGTGGATCCGTTCGCCGGTGGCGGGTCAATTCCGCTGGAGGCACTGCGCGTGGGCGCTGATGCGTTTGCCAGTGATCTTAATCCGGTGGCGGTGCTGCTGAACAAAGTGGTACTGGAATATATTCCCAAATATGGCCAACAGTTGGCCGATGAAGTGCGGAAATGGGGGCTATGGATAAAAGAGCAGGCGGAAAAGGAACTTTCCCAATATTATCCCAAGGATGCTGATGGCGCTGTGCCCATTGCTTATTTATGGGCGCGGACCATTCAATGCGAAGGGCCGAACTGCGGTGCCGAGGTACCGCTGATGCGGTCCCTGTGGCTGGCCAAGAAAGTAAATCGCAGCGTAGCGCTGAAAATTATTCCCAACCCGGTGGCCAAGAGAGTCGATTTTGAAATTATCCGGAATGTAAAAACGTCAGAGGTTGGCGGTGGAACCGTGGCCCGTGGGTCAGCCACGTGTCCGTGTTGCGGCTACACCACGCCGGTGGCGTCCGTGCGGGTACAACTTAAAGCCCGCAAGGGCGGGGCCGCTGATGCGCGGCTGTTTGCGGTGGTGACAACGCGGGCGGATCAACCGGGCCGCTTCTACCGTTTGCCCGCCGAGAAAGATTTGCAGGCCACCGCTGCGGCGGCGAAGGAATTAGGAAAACGGCGAAAGGAACACACCGGGCCGCTTTCTCTGGTGCCGGAGGAACCGCTGCCACCGCAGGGAACGCTCGGTTTCCGCGTCCAGCTTTACGGCATGGAGCAGTGGTGCGATCTGTTTGCGCCGCGCCAGGCCCTTGCGCTGACCACGTTGGCCCGGCTTGTGCGCGAGGTGGGAGAGAAACTTGAGAGCGGGGACGAATCAGAACTCGCCGGAGCGGTGCAGGCGTGCCTCGCAATGGCATTGGATAAACAGGCGGACCTCGGTAACTCGTTATGCCCTTGGGAGCCAATCGCGCAATGCCCCCGCCATCTATTCGGACGCCAAGCGATCGGAATGGTCTGGGACTTCGGCGAGGGAGCACCGATCGGGGAATCTAGCGGGGCGTGGTCAATCCAAGTTGGCCGTACCGAGCACATCCTCACGGGCATTGGGAGCGACTGGAAAGCGGGAGAGGTGCAGCGAACTTCTGCGTCATACCATTGCTTGCCGAGCGACGCCGCCTCCGCGTTCATCACCGACCCGCCATATTACGATGCCGTTCCCTACGCCGACCTTTCTGACTTCTTTTACGTCTGGCTCAAACGCACCTTGCCCGCATCGTTGGATGGGGCGTTCGGCGATGAACTCACGCCGAAGGCCGATGAGTGCATCGTGGATGAAGTTAAGGGAAAAGACAAAGCCTATTTTGAAAGCACCATGGCGGCGGCCATGGCCGAGGGGCGGCGGATACTGCGGCCGGATGGTATCGGCTTGATCGTCTTCGCACATAAATCCACCAGCGGATGGGAAGCACAGCTGCAGGCGATGGTCGATGCGGGCTGGGTTATCACGGGTTCGTGGCCAATTGATACCGAAATGGGCAGCCGGTTGCGAGCTATGGATTCCGCAGCACTGGCCAGCAGCGTGCATCTGGTTTGCCGGCCGCGGGAAAATAGTGATGGCAGCGTTCAGACCGACGCTATTGGCGATTGGCGGACGGTTTTGCAGGAACTGCCCAGGCGCATTCATGAATGGATGCCGCGACTGGAGGCGGAGGGTGTGGTGGGCGCCGATGCGATTTTTGCGTGCCTCGGACCCGCACTGGAAATTTTTTCACGCTACAGCCGCGTGGAAAAGGCCACTGGGGAAAAGGTAACATTACGCGAATATCTGGAACATGTGTGGGCGGCGGTATCGCAAGAAGCGCTGCGGCTGGTGTTTAACGGGGCGGATGCGGGATCATTGGAGCCTGACGCCCGGCTGACGGCAATATGGCTTTGGACGATGGGAGCGGGAAATAATGGCGAAGGTGACGGGGGACAGGTTACAGGGGACAGCAATGATGATGGAGGAGAGGAGGTTGCCCCCGACGGTAACGAGGGTGGTACTGGCAAGGCGGGGGCGAATAATACCGGCTATACGTTGGAATATGATGCGGCGCGGAAAATTGCACAGGGATTGGGGGCGAATTTGGAACAATTGGCCGACGTGGTGGAGGTGAAAGGGAGTAAGGCCCGGCTGTTGGCCGTGGCGGAACGCACGCGGATCTTGTTTGGCAAGGATGAGGGGCAGGTGCCGCGGAACGCCCGGAAGAAAGCCCGGCAGGCGAATTTATTTGCCGGCATTGATGAACTGGAAAATGAAGATGGCGGATGGGGTGACAAGAGCGTGCCGAAGCTGGGCCATACGGTATTGGATCGCGTGCATCAGAGCATGATATTATTTGCCGCCGGGCGGGGCGAGGCGGTCAAGCGTTTTCTGGTGGAAGAAGGGGCGGGCCGAGACGGTAAGTTCTGGAAGCTGGCCCAATCGCTCTCCGCGCTTTATCCTGTAGGTACCGAGGAGAAACGGTGGGTGGACGGCGTGTTGGCGCGGAAGAAGGGACTGGGGTTATGAATGAGCAGCAATTGAGATCGCCGGTCCGTGCCGTGGCGGTCTAAAAACTCTACGGTAAAAGGATTTGATAGTGCCGACAGTTCGACCCTCTGTATTTGTTGGGTCCTCGTCTGAGGGCTTGAAAATTGCTGAAGCAATCCAGGTAGGATTGGATCGCGCCTGCGAGGTCGTATTGTGGAGCCAGGGGGTTTTCGGCCTCGCAACTGGAACACTTGAGGCCCTAGTTGAGAAATCGCAGAATTTCGATTTTGCGATCCTGGTCCTAACGCCGGACGACATGGCGTCGAGCCGAGGAGTAGAAAAAGCCCAGCCACGAGACAATGTACTGATTGAACTCGGGCTGTTCATTGGGGTCCTGGGCCGGGCAAGAACATTCATTGTGTACGACCATGCCGCTGGTATTAAACTGCCAACCGATCTTGCCGGGGTTACACACGCGAGTTTTCAAAGCCACAAGGACGGCAACTTGGTGGCTTCGCTGGGTGCTGCTTGTACCGAGATCAAAACTGCCATCGAGAAACTTGGGAACAGGGTGCGTACCCGCCCGGATTTTGACGTGGACCAAAATACGCAGTTTCAGATCATCGCTGATCTTCTCGATGAGGCCGCAAAGCAGTTTTTGATTCTTATGGACGAAAAGAATTTGAGCCTGAGGAGGGAATCAATTTTCGGTCCGGGAATTCGCTACCAGTATCAACAGCGGAAGATGAGGCAACTGGCGGGGAATGGTTTTTTCTCCGTCGATAAGCTCTGTGACAGCCTCCCAGACGCGGGACTCCTGCAGATTGATTTACGCGCAATGGTATCCCTTACAGCCCGTGGCAAGTCTTTCGCGGAATGGTTAGTCAAGCGCGGGTACAAAGCCGATGATTTCAAATCGGACTTTGGTGAATGGGGAAATTCTGACCCGCGGGGGTGGCCTCCGCAGGGATGGCCGCTTGTGCCCGCAGAAGTGCCAAAAGGATAACCAGCAGGTGTTGAGAAACTGCGGCATAGACGCCGTGCTAAACGGAAACGCACGGATAAAACGCACGGTTGAAATTGAAAACGCACGCCGTGCGTTTCGTGCGATTGCCTCGGCGGGTAGGTGCCACGGTTACAGGATATGTAAAACGGGGTAGAATTCGGATTCGGTGTCGGCGGATCGCCGATATTGGACGCCAGGAGATGGAATATGTATTCGAACCTTTCAATCAAAAACCTTCGCGGAATCGAGTCGCTGCAATTAGAGAACGCGCGGCGGATGAACCTGATCGTCGGGCGAAACAATACCGGGAAATCTACAGTGTTGGAGAGCCTGTTTCTTCTCGGTAGTGCCACCAATGGGACCGCAGCCCTTTCCATCGCGCAGCAGCGCGACCAATTTTCCCTGCAGGCTGACAGGCTGTGGCGTCCCTTGTTCGGTAACGCAGATCCTCGCCATCCGATTGAAGTAGACGGCCGGTGGGACGATCAGACCCGCCGACTCAAAATATCAGCCCTTAAGGCCGAGCCAGTCTCTGCGTCCACCGACCCGAAGCTGTCGCCAACAATACGCGTTACTACTATTTCCGACAATTTCATCATCGGCGGATTAGAACTTGCATTCAGAACCGCCGAAGGTGTACCGTCTGAGGGCACGATCAGGATTAATCCGGCAACCCACATGATTGGCACCAGTGGTCCGGAGGAGCCTGTCACAGAAATTGTTCCAACCGGGTTCCTATCCGCCCGTGGCTGGCCGTCCATGCCGGATGTCGCTCGGCAATTCAGCGCTTTGGTGAAAGTAAAACAGGAGGATTCCGTCGTCGAAGCCCTGAAATCACTTGACCCGCGAATCAGCCGGCTTGAGGTGCTTTCTGATGGCGGATCTGCGGCGGTTTACGCCGACATTGGTTTGGACTCCCTGTTGCCGCTTGCTGCGGCGGGCGAAGGCTTGGTGCGGCTATTTGTCATGGCTGTGAGCTTCGCCGATATCAGAGGAGGCGTGCTTCTGGTGGACGAGATCGACAATGGCTTGCACCATTCGGTGATGGCGCAACTTTGGATGTTCTTGGCGCAGCATTGCGAGCGGTTCAATGTGCAGGTGTTTGCCACCACGCATAGTGATGAAATGATCCGCTCCGCCTTGCAGTGTCTGCACGGCGAATCCCAGCGACCGGGTTTGTTCCGCATTGACGCTCGCGAAGGTCGGCACGAAGTGACGAGCTACGATGCCGAGGCCATCGCGGCCGTGCTGGAATCCAACTTCGAGGTGCGGTCGTGAGCAGCGGAACCGATGAGGAACGATTGCCAACCCGCTCGCCGACAGCGAAGATTCAGATTACCAAATCCAAGCTGCTGCTGGTTGAGGGTAAGGACGAAGAATGGATCCCATCCGTCACCCCGGGACAAAGCCCGTGCCCACGCCTGGCTGGCGGGACAGGATGATCCCGAAAAGCGGGTCGGCGAGGCGGCGCAGGCCGGGTATTGGCCTTTTGCGGACTCGGCGTTCGACAATCTATGGCAGTTTATTGGCACCATGTAGGATGGCTTTATGGCCTTACAGCCCTGGTACAAAGTTATTAATCCGCGTGAGGACTTACGCGACGGCAAACCTCTGGATGCGTCGGAATTCGCGGTACACCTGGATCATGTCCGCGATGGCCGGGCACCTGCGGATTATCAAAATCCGCAGCGATTCTTTGGCCGGACCTATTTAACCAAAAACCTTATTGATCTGGCCGCACAGGTGGTTCGGCGGCTTTCGGGAATCAGAACCGAAACGTCGGCGGTTTTTAATATGACCACGCAGTTTGGCGGCGGCAAAACACACGCGCTGACGCTGCTTTACCATCTGGCCCGTGGCGGGCCGGAGGCCGGCGCATGGATGGGTGTGGATGGCATACTGGAAAGAGCGGGCGTGCCAAGCGTGCCCGTGGCGGCGACGGCGGTTTTTGTCGGTACAGAGTTTGACGCCATATCCGGGCGAGGCGGCAAGGGCGGCACCCCCTTGCGTAAAACGCCATGGGGTGAAATTGCCTGGCAACTGGGCGGCGCGGAGGCATTCGCCATTGTGGCGGAACACGACAAACAGCTTACGGCACCATCCGGTGATGTGATCCGGCGGCTGCTGCCGGCGGATAGGCCCTGCCTGATTCTCATGGACGAATTGATGAATTTTGTCAGTCGCTTCCGGAAAAACGGGCTGGCCGGCCAGCTCTACAATTTTCTGCATAATCTTTCAGAGACCGTGCGCGGGCAGGATAACACGGTATTGGTGGCATCCATACCGGCCTCAGAATTGGAAATGAACGCGGAAGACCAGTCGGATTATGACCGCTTCAAGAAAATGCTGGATCGGTTGGGCAAGGCGGTAATTATGTCCAGCGAGGGGGAAGCATCGGAAATTATTCGCCGCCGATTGTTTGAATGGGACGGCCCAAACAAGGATGCGGAAAAGACCATCGCGCAATATGTTGAGTGGGTATTGGACAATAAAACCCAGATCGGCGATTTCCCGGTGGATCATGCTCGCGAGGCGTTCAGGTCAGCGTATCCGTTCCATCCGACGGTGTTATCCGTGTTTGAACGCAAGTGGCAGGCACTGCCGCGGTTTCAGCAGACGCGGGGGGTTTTACGGCTGCTGGCGCTGTGGGTATCGCGCGCGTTCCAAGATGGCTACAAGGGGGGGCATAAAGACCCGTTGATCGGATTAGGAACAGCGCCATTGGATGAATCGTTGTTTCGCACGGCCATGTTTGAGCAGCTTGGCGAGCCGCGGCTGGAAGGGGCGGTAACGACGGACATTTGCGGCAAGCGTGATTCGCATGCCCAGCGACTGGACCGCGAGGCGGATGAGGCAATTAAAAAAGGCCGCCTGCATACCAAAGTGGCCACGGCCATTTTTTTCGAATCCAACGGCGGGATGGCCCGCCACGAGGCGACGGTACCGGAAATAAGACTGGCGGTGGGTGAACCGGAATTGGACATTGGGAATGTGGAAACCGTGTTGGAGGCGTTGGGGCAATCCTGTTACTACCTGTCCATTGAGAAGAACCGGTATCGGTTCAGCCTGTCACCGAATCTGAATAAACTGCTTTCCGATCGCCGGGCGAGTATTCAGGGATCGCAAATTGACGAGCGTGTCAGGACGGAAATACAGAAAGTTTTTACGGCGGGAGCCGGTGCGGAACGAATATACTTCCCGGAGAAAAGCAGCCAGATTCCTGATCGGCCGGTGCTGACGTTGGCTGTTATGGGTTTGGATCATACATTGAGTGACGGCGATGCCACGCGGCAGTTGATCGCAGATCTGACAAGGGAATATGGCAAATCTTCGCGGACCTTCAAAAGTGCGGTGATCTGGGTGGCAGCGGATTCAGCCCAACTGCTGCGCGAAGAGGCCCGCAAGGCCTTGGCGTGGGAAGACATCAGGGAGCAGGATCTATCGCGCCTTGATGATGCCCAGCAGCGTCAATTGGAGGAGCATATTCGCCGCTCGAAGCGGGATTTGGTGGAGGGGGTGTGGCGCAGCTACAAAAATGTGCTGCTATTGGACAAGGCCAATGAGTTGCGGACCGTGGATTTGGGGTTAATCACCTCCAGTCAAGCTGCGGACATGCTTACCGTGATAATCAAACGGCTGCGCGAGGAAGGGGATATTGAAAAGGATATTAGCGCGAATTTTCTGGTGCGGAATTGGCCCGCGATGGCGCAGTGGAGCACCAAGGCGGTGCGGGATGCATTTTTCGCTTCCCCACAGTTGCCGCGGTTGATAAATGGTGACGCAATAAAGGATACCATCGCACGCGGCGTGCGTGATGGTATTCTGGCGTATGTCGGCAGAAAGCCGGATGGCCATTATGAACCGTTTATTTTCGAGAAGGAGCTTGCAGCTAACGAGGTCGAAATATCAGAAGATATGTTTGTCATTCGGGGCGAGGAAGCAAAAAAGCACATCGAGCCGCCGCGATTAACGAAACTCGTTGTTACGCCGTCGCGTGCGACAGTTGAACCGGGCCAACAGATCATCTTCAGGACACAGGGAATTGATCAATTCGGACGGAATATGGAAGTGGCGAAGGAGGCTGTGGTGTGGACGGCCGGCGGTGGAAGCATCGCCGCTGGAGCCTTTACCGCCGGCGCATTGGAGGGGACTTTTGCCGTGCAGGCGCTGGTGGGCGAGGTGGCCGTTGCCGCGGAGATTACCGTGGGCAAGGCGGGTGTACTGCCCCTGATGAGAGCGGCGGCGGCGAAGCAGGCAGGCTTCCGGTGGTCGGGGGAAGTGCCGCCGCAGAAATGGATGAATTTTTATACCAAAGTTCTCTCGCGGCACGTCACCGATGGCGGATTAAAACTAACCGTAAAAGTTGAGGTCAACCCCGATGGCGGCATTTCCGAGCAGCGCCTGGAAGAAGCGCGGGCGGCCCTGCGTGAGTTAGGGTTAAGCGACGAAATTGACGGATCGTGATGGGAGCGTGGGCGGCGTTGTTAATCGTGGTCTCCACCAGTCGTGACGGCGGAGAACTGCATCGTCAAATCAGACTGTGTTTCCGCGGAGAACTCAATGCTGCCGCATTGAGCTAATTGTTCGCATCACGGTTGGGGGGCATCGGGCGGCGGCCCGATAGAGAGGTGAATTTAGAAAGTTGAGCAGTGGAGCGCGGGCGGTTTAAATGGGTGGGAGTCCGTGGAGGAGGCGGTCGTTTATTATGTCGAGGGTGTCGTAGTCGAATTTGCCGGGGGATGAGCGCCAGAGCCAGTGGCCGTTGTTTTTGCGTTTGGACTGGATTTTAAGCTGGTCTTTGGCGCGGCGGAGTGTGCGGTAGGAGAAGCCGGCGGCGGTGGCGGATTTGAGGATGTCGGTTTGGGGGACGGGGCCGCGGGCGAGTAATTCGCAGAGCCATTGGGCGCATTGGTCGAGCTTGAGGGGGTCGGGTCCGGTTGGGCGGGGTGGTGGGGCGAGGATGGCGTGGATGTTTTCGTTTTCTGACAGATCATCTGCCCAGGCGATGGCGTTGTTTTCAATTTGAAATGGCAGGGCTGGGGCCAGGACGCTTAGGCTGTTTTTGAGCTGGATGAATACCCGGCGGTGAGGTTGGGTGTTTTCTTCGCGGTGGTCGGGGGATGCGGCGAAGATAATTGAAGCGAAAGGGGCCAGGGTATTTATTCGGGGGATGCGGCGGAGCGGGTCGCCACGGCCAAGGTGCATGGGCATCAGGGCGAGAATGGTTATGGAACGACTGTAGAGATGCTGGTAAAGTTCGTAAAGTTTTCTGGCTGTGCTGTAAGGTTCATGGTCGTTGCTGGTGAGAAAGGAGAGCGGGTCGATGATGACGAGTTTCAGGTCTTTGATCTGGTCGGTGCAGGATTTGAGATTTTCCATAGCCAGGTCGGTGGTGGTGATGACTTTATCGACGTTGGCACGGGCGGCTTCGAGGCGCGTGCGCATGTTGTCAATGAGATCTTCTTGCGGGGTAATAAGCAGGACCGAGCCGACGGAAGGGCGCTGGGCTGCTTCGAGTTCGGCGGCATTAGCGGCGGCCAAGGGGCATGAGGTGATGATGGGTGATTTGATGGGTTTGCGGGCCTTTTTGCCCGGGGGCGTGGAGTTTTTGTCAGACGGCAGAGGAGCAGGGGACGGGGTATCAGGCACGGGGTCAGGCAGGAGATCAGGTAGAAGGTCATACATGGGGGCGGTGGTTGGGGTGCCGGGGAATGGGGCGGCGGTGGTGACGCGGGCGGCGAGGTCCAGCGCAATAAAGGTTTTGCCTGAACCGGGCGGGCCAGCGAGGAGGACAATTTTGCCTTTGGGCAGGCGATTTCGCCAAAGCCAGCGAGGTGCGATAGGGGGCAGGTTAGCCAGGCAACTGGTGGCGGTGTGGAGATCAGACATGTTAAGCCTTTCTTTTTCAGGGATCGATGATCACGGATCACGGATCAATGATTATTGTGGGGGCTATAGGGCGCGGTGGGGGAGGGGAAATCAATATTTGTCAGTAATTGCAGTATTGATCAGTAATTTCAGTATCGATCAATAGACGCGAGGTTACAGGGGACGGGTTACGGGTGATAGGTTACGGGTTACAGTTGAAGCGAGGATATGTTTTGTTAAATGCGGGAGGGTGGGTTACAGGGTTTGGAAATCCGATGGTTTGGTCATTGGTCATTGGTCCTTGGTCCTTGGTCATTGATCGTTGAGGGCTGCGGTGTCAGGTGCTTTTGGGGTTGCGGATTCGGTCAACGAGTACGGCGACGATAATGATCAGGCCGGTGACGATGTTTTGTACGCCGTGGGATAGATTAATTTGTACGCAGCCGTTGCGGATGGTCATGATGAACATGGCGCCGATGACGGTTCCGATAATGGATCCCTGGCCGCCGGTGAGGCTGGCTCCGCCGATGACGGCGGCGGCGATGGCGGTCAGTGGTGTATTTTTCGAGGTTGTGGGATCGCCGGTGCCGTTTTCATTGGCGAACATCAGGACGCCTGCGATGCCGGAGAACGCACCGCCGAGGATATAAATCCAGAGTTTTGCGCGTGACACGGCGATGCCGCAGAGGCGGGCGGTTTGCTCATTGGAGCCGATGGCGAAAATATGGCGGCCAAAGCGGGTGTAGCGCAGCATGAGTATCAGCAGGATGGCGAGAATCACCATAATCCAGACGCCCCAGGGGAAAATCAGCGCTCGGGACGGATTCATTAAATCATTAAGCCAATTGGAACGGGTGTACACTTCGCTTTCGCCGCCCAGCACATCCGCAACGCCGCGGAATGCCAGAAAGGTTCCCAGTGTGACGATAAATGGATTCAGCCCCAGCAACGTCACGCATCCGCCGTTAAATGCACCGCATAAAGCCCCCGTTGCAATTCCGCCCAGGGCGGCGAATACCGGCGGCAGGCCGGCATTGAGCATCAGGGCCACGGCTACGGAAACCACAGCGATGGTGGCTCCGATGGAAATATCAATGCCGGCTGAGATAATCACGGGTGTTGTTCCCAACGCCGCTACCGCCACCACAACACTTTGCAGCAGAATTTGTGAGGCATTGGCAGCGGTGGGAAATGTGTGGGGGCGCAGGGCGGAAAAGAGAATAAAGACCAGCACCAGGCCGATGATCGGCCCCAGCGTGCTAAGCACCATGCGAAAATTAAATTTTCGATTCTCGGCGGCCTCGATAATTTTTGCGGCGGGGGGAGTTTGCGTCATGAAGTTGCTCCTGCACCAGTGGCCTGCGTCATGATAAGTTCCTCGGTAACGTCCTGCACCGGCTGGGCCGGGCCTAAAACACCCCGGCACATCACGGCGATGCGATCACACACGCCCATGAGTTCCGGTAAATAGCTGCTGACCAGCAAAATGGCTTTACCCTGAAGGGCCAGTTCATCAATGAGTTTATAAATCTGGGCTTTGGACCCTACATCAATTCCGCGTGTGGGTTCATCCAGAAGCAGCACATCCACACCATGGTGCAGCAAGCGGGCGATGGCCACTTTCTGTTGATTACCACCGGAAAGATTACTGATGATCTGCCGTGGGCCGCGGCATTTTACCGCCATTTTTTCAATCCAGCGGGTGCTTTTGGCCGCCTGGCCGGAGGGGGTAACAAAGCGTCCTAAACGTGAAAGCGTTAAGTTATCTGCAATGCTTAGGCCCAGGGCCAGGCCTTCGGTTTTGCGGTCTTCACTGACCATTCCCACGCCCTGGCTCCACCGCTTGGCAGGTGCGGCCGGTCCGGTGTGCAGGCCGATTTTTATTTTCCCGTTGCGCACCGCGTCCAGCCCAAAGACGGCGCGGACCAATTCCGTGCGGCCTGCTCCTACGAGTCCGGCGATTCCCAGCACTTCACCGCGCCGCAATGCCATTCCAGCCTGAACGGGCTTTTTGATTCCGCTTAGGTTGTTAATTTCTAAAATCACTTCTCCGGGGTTATGGACGGAGCGGGGATATAAATCATCCACCTTGCGGCCCACCATCATGGAGATAATATTGTCCGTTGAGGCATCGGCCGTGCGGCCGCCGCCGACGCTTTTTCCATCGCGCAAAACGGTATATCGGCTGGTAATTTCCTTGACTTCCTCCAGGAAGTGAGAGATGTAAATAATTGCATGGCCCTGCTGGCGCAGCCGGCGGATTAACGTGAACAGCCCTTCAATGTCCCGGCTGGTCAGAGAACTGGTGGGTTCATCCAGGACGACCACTTTGGAGCCGATGGCTGTAGCGCGGCCGATTTCGACAAGCTGCTGTTCGGCAATGGACAGCCGACCGACCGGGACATCCACTGGAATGTCCGGCCTGCCTAATTGCTCCATGGCGCTTTGGGCGATTTTTCGGATTCGGCTCCAGGCCATCAACGGGCCGTGAAGCGGCTCTACGCCCAGCACAATATTTTCCATCACGGATAAATGCGGTGCCAGGGAAAGTTCCTGATAAATCATGGCCACGCCCAATCGGCGGGCGTCCATGGGATCGCGTGGGCGATAGGGTTTTCCCTCGAGGAATATTGAGCCTTCATCGGGGTGGTAGGCTCCGGAAAGTGTTTTCATCAGGGTGCTTTTTCCGGCACCATTTTCACCCACCAGAGCCAGAACTTCGCCGGCGTTAACAAATAAATCCACGCCATCGAGTGCCTGCGTGGCACCAAAGCGTTTGCGAATGCCCTGCATTTTCAGCAGGCAGTTTCCTTCCGGAGGTGACGCATGGTCGGGCGGCATGATTCACTCTGTATAGTCATGCGTGTTCCTGCACGCACACGTGTGGTCTCATCACAGCCATGGATATCAGTGGATGGCCGGCAAGGTGATGAGTTTTTCAATTTGCGGGCTGTTGATATTTTTCGGGGTTACCAGTGCGGCGGGCGTGTCAAATTCCAGGGGCGGCGTTTTGCCGCGAATATCGTTTACCAGATAGGTCACGCCCAGATAGGCCATGCGGAAGGGGTCCTGCACCACCACGCCGTTGATCTGGCCTTTTTCGATGGGCTTCTTGAAGTTGGACTGCCAGTCAAAGCCAACGAATTTTTTCTTACCCAGCAGATTCAACTGCTTTAATGCCAGATACATGCCAAAGCAGGTGGTTTCATTGGCGGCAAAAATTCCATCTGCCTTCTGCAGGCTGGCGGCCATGCTTAAGGCGACCGATTTGCACTTGCTGGGCGTTGAGCCGCCGCGATGGCTGGCAATAATGGTTATGCCGGGGAATTTCTTAAGTGCTGCCGCGCAGCCTGCGGCGCGTGCATCGGTGGCGGCGGAACCGACGATAAAGCGCAACATGGCCACCTTTCCTTTGCCGCCTAAAAGCTTGGCGAGATAATTTCCGGCAAGCTCGCCGGCCTTGAAATTATTGGTGGCCACAAAGCTGACATAATCCTTGCCGGCCTTGGCACGCAAAGCCGAATCAATGATTACAACGGGTATGTGGGCGGCTTTTGCGAGTTTTACCGGGGGTATCAGCGCGCGGCTGTCTACCGGCGCCAGAACAATTCCGGCGACGCCCTGGGTAACAAAATTCTGCATCAGGGCGATTTCCGCGGCCCGATCACCATCTTGTGCGGGTCCCTGGAACAGAATTTTCACGCCCAGCTTCCGGCCTGCGGCATCGGCACCGGCGTGGACATATTTCCAATACACATCGGTGGTGCCCTTGGGTATTACAGCGATGCGCAGCCGGGGCGTGCTTGCCGCAGGAGTTCCGGCGGCGGGGGAGTTGGAGGATGAATTCTGTTTTACGGATTTTGCGCATCCCGCCAGGGCCGTCAGTGCAAGGGCCATTGTCATGGCAAAAATCATGCGTTTCATTACCATTCTCCTGAAAATAAGCCGCTTCTACCGACGACTATTAAACCGTCGATGTCACCCGTGGACTCTTGTTGTATCAGAAATTACAGGTTTGGCAATCATCATTTTTCATCAAGGCCCTGCCGGTATTGGTCAAGCCGGCGGGATAGTGCACCAATCGCAAATTTCCAGTTCCCGGATATTGTGTTACCATTCACGCGGCAAGGTTTTATACGCCATCGCGCAACGGGCTGTTCGTTGGGTGTATGGGCGTATCGGTTTGTTGGTCATGCGGCTGATGCTCGTGTCGGGTGCAGGCAGGGCCCAATGGAGAATCAATGCAAACGCCTCCGGAAATGCTCGTTTTTCAAAGCCCGCTGGTAACCCGTAATGCTTCGGCTGAAATGCTGGAAGTGTTTTCCCCACAAAGAAAATTTTCCACGTGGCGGAAAATCTGGCTGGCGCTGGCGGAAGCCCAGCAACAGCTCGGCATGCCCATCACGGCGGAACAACTCGCGCAGATGAAGGCGCATATCCATGATATTGATTTTGAGGAGGCCGCCCGGCAGGAGGCCAAGTTGCGCCATGATGTCATGGCCCATCTGCACACGTTTGCCAAGGCTGCCCCGGCGGCGAAGGCTATTTTGCATCTGGGCGCAACTTCCATGGACATTGTGGACAATACGGATGTGCTGCTGCTGCGCGATGCGTTGGATATTATTGCCCGCAAGCTGGCGATTGTCATTGATAACGTGACCAGCTTTGCCCGGCAGTGGCGTGATCTGCCCGTGCTGGCTTATACGCATCTGCAACCCGCGCAGCCCACCACGCTGGGCAAGCGGGCGGTGCTGTGGTGCTACGATTATGTGTTATGTCTGGCGGATCTTGAATTGCGCCAGCAGACGCTGATGCTGCGGGGTATCAAAGGTACAACGGGCACACAGGCGTCGTTCCTGGAGCTTTTCGACGAGGATCATGAAAAAGTCAAAAAGCTGGAATTTGCGGTAGCTGAGAAGCTCGGCTTTAAGCGTGTGCATCCGGTTTCGGGTCAAACTTATTCGCGCATTATTGACGTGCAGATTGTTTCCAGCCTTGCGGCCCTGGGTGCCGCCGCTCATAAAATGGCGCAGGATGTGCGTTTGCTGGCGGCGTTTAAGGAAGTGGAGGAACCGTTTGAGGATCAGCAGGTTGGGTCCTCGGCGATGGCTTATAAGCGCAATCCTGTGCTTTGTGAACGCATTACCGGCCTGGCCCGCTGGCTTATGGGTATTGTGCAGCAGCCGCTGTTTACGGCCGCCCAGCAGATGTTTGAACGCACACTGGACGATTCGTCCAACAAACGGCTTTCCATTCCGGAAGCGTTTCTAACGGCGGATGCCATTCTTGACATGCTGGTGCATGTGTCGCGCGGATTGGTGGTCAATCAGAATGTCATTGCGCAGCGACTGGCGGCGGAATTGCCGTTTATGGCCACTGAAAATATTCTCATGGCGGCGGTGAAGGCCGGCGGGGACCGGCAGGATTTGCATGAACGAATTCGCCGACATTCCATGGCGGCAGGGGCAGAAGTTAAACAGCACGGACGTCCGAATGATCTGATCAGCCGATTGAAGGCGGATGCGGCGTTTAAATCTGTGGACTTTGACGGCGTGCTGAATCCGCAGCAATATGTCGGGCGATCACCGCAACAAGTTGATGATTTTGTCCGGCAAATTGTGGAACCCATTCGCCAGCGCTATCATGGCCGCCTGGAGCATGATGTAGTCTTAAAGGTTTGATCTTTAGCCATGGCGGATAATGTGCACACCGGCGAATCCATTTCTGTTTCCCGCATTGTGCGCGAGGGTGCTGCGGTAAAATTCTGTCTGCCTGCGGGAACGTATAAAGAACAACGGCTGGAATCTGAATCTGTCATTATTCCCATGAAGAACTTTCATGGCGACCAATGGTTTACCCTTTGTGTATCATCGCAGGTGGGATGCCGCATGGGGTGTACGTTTTGCCAGACCGGCATGATGGGATTGCTGGGACAGTTGACATCAGAACAGATTTTACAGCAGCTTAGAACCGCCAGGGAATTGTTGCGTTCGGATGCAGCGGATGGCATGGCGGCGTCGGATATAAGCAACATTGTATTTATGGGTATGGGCGAGCCTCTGGATAATTTTGACGCCGTTACGCAGGCGATTGCCGTTATAAGTTCCCGTGGGGAATTTAATATTCCGCTATCGCGCATCACAGTATCAACGGTTGGAAGGGTGGACGGCATCCGCAAGCTGGGAGCTATGAATTGGCCATCGCTGCGTTTGGCTGTTTCCCTGACCGCGGCCACGGATGCGTTGCGCAGCACACTTATGCCCATAAACAAAGCGGTTGGGCTGGCGGAGTTACGTCAGGCATTGCTGGAGTATCCGCGCACGCGACGCACGCGATTCCTGATTGAATATGTGATGCTGCAGGGTGTTAATGATTCGCTGGCGGATGCCGGGGAGTTGGCCAAGTGGTGTCAGGACCTGCCGGTGATTGTGAATCTTATTGCGTATAACCCACAAACGCCGGCGCGGTTTTCACCCAGTGATTCCGAGACGATTGTCGCATTTCTTCAGCATCTGCGCGGCAGGGGAATTCTGGCCAAGCGGCGTGCCACGATTGGACAACCGCTGATGGCGGCGTGCGGCCAACTGGGAAATCCGGAGTTGCGACGGCGGTCGGTCAGTGTTTCTGGGGGGCCGCAATCGTATTTTCAAGAATCGTCAGCAATTGTCGTCCGGAATGTTCCCATGTGAATTCACTGCTGCGTTGCAGGCCGCGGTGGCGCAGTTGCCGGCGGAATTCCGGATCATCGGCCAGCGATGAAATGGCCTCGGCCATGGAATCTTCTTCATCATGTGAAAAATAAAGTACCGCATCACCGGCGAGTTCCCGCAGGGACATCATGTCACTGCATGCCACCGCGCAGCCGCATGCCATCGCTTCCAGAACGGACAATCCAAAGCCTTCAAAGCTTGATCCGCAACAGGTTAACATCGCATCACGGTAAAGCTGGGCCAGCACGCGGTCGGAGGGGGATTCGATAAATGTGACACGCCCAAGAAAACCTTCCGCGCTGATCCGGTGATATAACGTGGTTTGGTTCCAGCGGTTTCGCCCGGCCAAAATCAGTTGCAGGCGGGGGTGGGCGTTTAGAACCCGCACCATCGCCGGCCAGACCCGCTGATAATTACGTCGCGGAATGTCTGACCCCACCATCAGAATATAACGGCGATCGGTATGAAAATGCTCAATAAGCTGCTGATGCAGTTCGGTGTCGGGCGTGGAGGTAAAGGTGGGATTAATGCCGTTATGAATAATATCCACACGGGTTTGGGGTGCTTTATACAGGGCGATGATGTCATCGCGGGTCTGCTGGGATACCGCGATGGTACGGCTGGCCCGTTGCACAGCATTGCGGTGAATTTCCCGTTGGCGGGCACCTTCATGCGTGCGCCGGACCCGCGGATCAAGCTCGCAGGATAAATCATGAACGGTGTGGACCATCGGTGTGCCGGAAGAACGCGGGAGCCAGGGCGAAAAGCTGTGCAAAATATCCCATGGCTCTCTTCCGCCGGGGCGAGCCGCGTCTCGCCGCCAAAGCCCTTCGATGCTTTCCATGGTGGAAAAGCGGCGTTCCGGATGAATGCGGGTAATCTGGAAGTTGACGGGCAGGGCATCAATAAGGCTGGAATCAAAATCGCGCTGATAGGGGAGATGATCTTCTAATAAGATGAAAAAAGTGTGATGAGTTGCCAACGCGACCCACTGGGCAACAATATTGCGGGCAAGTTGCTCAACGCCCGTAATATGTCGGGTGACTAACGGGGCGGCATAAATGGCAATTTTCACGATCTCTCCTTGACGCTTGAAAAGATGTGATGCGGAATCCTAATATTCAACCGCCTGCGGCATTTGAACGCTTTGTGCCACTGTTTATGCAAAAGTACGCAAAGTCACGAGGGCCGGGCCATCTGGCTTTTGGCAATGGCTTCCTTTGCGGCTTTATCCGTTTCTTCCAGCACCTCATCCACCAGGCCGTAAGCCTTGGCTTCTTTGGCGTCAAAATATTTATCGCGCTCCTGATCTTCGGCGACTTTTTCACGTGGTTGGCCGGTGAGTCTGGCCAGAAGATCCGTGAGTATTTCTTTTGTTTTCAGAATTTCTTCCGCCTGGATGGCAATATCGGCCGTTTGGCCATAGATACCGCCAAACGGCTGGTGGATCATCACTTTTGCATGGGGTAACGCATGTCGCTTGCCCTTGGTGCCGGCGGCCAGCACCACCGCACCGCCGCTCATAGCCTTGCCCACACAGAACGTGGCTACATCGCAGGTCAGAAATTTCATGGTGTCATAAATCGCCAGCGTATCATCCACTGCGCCGCCGGGGGAGTTTACATACAAATTAATATCCTGATCTTTGCGGATGGATTGCAGATACAGCAATCGCATAATCACGCCGGTGGCGGAGGCGTGATCAATTTCCCCAACCAGAAACACCACGCGGTTCTCCAGCAGCATTTCATCAACCGTCATCTGCCGCCAGCGCTGATAATCCGCAATTCGCGGGCGCATGGGCATGTGATCCGATGGCGTGACCATCTCCGGGGAAAATACCTGCTGCACCGGATTGGCAATCGGGGAGACCGGGCGACCCTGTGAATCAAAAAGCGTCATCGTGTTTATTTCCAGTTACTATCTTATCCGTGGCCATCTACGACCGTTTCCATCATACGCGCCGGATTGGCTCTCGGCCAGTATCCTCGTCGTAATAGAGCAGTGTTGCCGCAATCACCCGCGTGCGCCTGCCAAGCCGACGGTTAGTTTATGTTCCGGCCCGGCAAATGGCAGGGTGGGAACACTTTGGCCTTTCTGGTAGCTGCTGCGCGCAATACCGGAAGCGGATATGCTGCTTTTAACGTCACAGGCATGGGCGTCGGCTCCCATGCCGAAATCGCTTTCCACCAGGTCCTGAATTTCTCGCATTTCTTCGCTGGTAAGTAAGGCCCCATCGCATGCGGCCACAAATTCATTGAGTTCAGCTTCCGTGGCGATATTCGGTTGCGCGCTAACGCAGGCCGGCCAGGTTAAAAGCCACTTCAAGGCCAGTTGCCCCATGGTGCAGCCGTGACGTTTTTGAATGTGCCGCAGTTTTTCAACTTTTTTCAACCCGTAGACCAGCCAGTTGCGATCGCGGAACTTACGGTGATCGGTAAAGGTTGAATCTTCCGTGTACAGGTCCTGCAAAATGCCTGAGCTGTGGGGCACGCGGCTGATAATGCCGCCGACGCCCAGTTCCTGTGCCAGTTCACAAAATTCTCTTCCGGGGTGCTGTTCCAGCATATTAAACACAGTTTGTACCGTTGCGACTTTCCAATCTTTCAATGCTACCACGCCCTCTTCCCGCCAGCCGATGGCCGGCCCTAAAGCGATCCCCCAGTGGCGGATTTTTCCCTGCTTTTGCAGGTTATTTAATGCGTCAACCAGTGCATCATTCATCTGCGGCAGCTTGATGTTATGCGCCTGCCAGAGATCAATATAATCCGTTTGCAGCCGCTGGAGCGATTCTTCCAGAGCTTTTTGAATAAATGCCGGGGAAAAATCCTGTTTGCGTTCCTTATGGGAGCCTTCAGTCCCCGGATCGGCATAAAAGTCGTAGCCGAATTTGGTGGAGAGGATAATTTTTTCCCGCCCCGCAAAACGCAGCGTTTCCGTCATGAGCTTTTCCGCCCGGCCATTATCATAAGCGTCAGCGGTATCAAAAAAATTCACGCCCAGTTCAAACGCCCGGTTTTGTAGACGAATTCCCTCTGCCTCATCAGCCGGCCCCTTGCCCCACATAAAACTGCCGAAGATAAAATTACCAAAGGAAAGTTCGGAAACGCTAAGTTCTGTACCCGGAATTAAACGATAACGCATAACAACCAACTCCTGCATGTCGCGCACGCCCGTAGCGTGTAATCAAGTAGTTTAGCCGAAGTAAACGCAGGATAAAACCCCTGCGGTCTCCCCACTTGAGTTAGGACTTGGGAAGTTTTAATCCGGGTTAGGTTTTTATGCGACTATCAATTTGATTTCATGGTGGCTCGGCCACTCTGTTTCTTTTGTGAGAGTTTTTACGGACTTTTCGATTGGATATAAATATTTTCGTAAAACATTCTTGTCGATGTCTTGATACTTGACCCACTGTGCCGGTGCAGCGAGGTAACGCACCTTGCGCGATAAATCGTAGAGCGGATAGTAGTGTTTCCAAATGTGCTCATAGCGGTTTGTTTGTTTGAGTGTGGTATTGCGTACGTCATGACTATAGGCTGTCACATTGTCGTACGCCAGCAGGGCGTCCACCGCTTGGAGCGCGGTATAGAATGCAACCGTCACAATCCAGTCCGGGTACTTCGCAGGAATATGTTCCAGAAGGGATCGGTTATGAACCCACTGGCTCATGTGCGATTGGATGTTCGCCATAAATCACAAAACAGAGAGAATAATTGACGAAGCGATCTACTTCGTTCCATGGAATCTGCCCGGCCTCCACCAAGCCGACATTCTTATAATTGCGGCACAAATAACTGTCCAACTCCGCAATAGCGTCGGCCAGATCGAAATCGAATTGCTCACCTGCTGGAATAAAATGCAACATCAGGCGCGCCCGCCGGGGTTCGCAAATACAGGTGCGGACGTGTCGTGGGGCTTTCGCACACCATTCTTTGACGTAAGCGAACATCAGATCAAGTTCCTGCTGCCACAGTTCGATACTGATGTTCAGTTGACAGGCCTCTATGAGCTGCCGTCCGGTGCGAACGAAAATATCGTTATCGGACAAATGAAATACAAAACTGCGTTCTCCATCACGCGATTCATGCACGTGGGTGGCCTGGTTTTGAGTGGATTCTGCAGTCATAACCGCGACCTTCGCATACAATGGGGGCTTCCTAAATTCCCAGTAATAACATGATACTTTCTCTTCCCACGCGCCGCAAATCAACACGTAGCAAATCAACGGCAGGCGGCATGTGAACGGGCACCGCGATAATTCCACGCCACACGGCCCTCCGGCGAAATCATGGCGAAGCCGTTTACGGTTTCGCTTTCGACTTCAGCGTAAATCGGTAAATTGTTTCGGCACCATTCCTTAATGAGCCTCCGGCACGTCCATAGGCACCACCTCACTTCGGGATGGGCGTCCGGCTTTAAGCGTTGTCTTAAAAATCTGAACATCGTTTTCCCGCAGGTCGTTACCGTGGACGAGCTTGTTGAATCGCCGCACTGCGCCATCCCTCCTGTGGAATATTTCAGCGCCGACGGCAAAACCCCGCCAGACGTTCACAACAACATACACGTCACCACTATTTTGTATTTTTTTCATGGGATGTTCCTTGCAATAAGCGTTGATGCCAGTCAAAGACATTGGTGTATTCAAGAAAGCTGGTGCGTTCCGACAAACCGCTCTGGCGGAAGGTCGGCCGATATGCTTGCCGCGAGAAGCGATCTCGTCTTTTTTCATTCGAGACAATGTAGAACCTTGTGGTACTTGGATCGGTCAAAAGCACGTCATTGAACCGAAGCAGGCCCGAGTATATGGAGGTTGAGTGTTCCACCTCGAATAGCCCTTCAATCGCGTTGCGCCCGGCTGCAATCCAGAGTACGTCGATCTCTGAGAGGATAGATGAAATACCGTGAAAGCCGTTGGGAATATCGCCACGGAGTCCAAATGTTGGGGTAAGCGACCAATCCAGTCTCTCCACGTCCGTTTTTGGAATAAATATATCGAATCCCTTCGCTTTTCCAATCCCCGCCAATAGCGTCTGCACCTGCGAATGCGATAAGTCCGGAAGTCTTCGCAAACGATTGGAGTTTACGCTATTGATCAGAATTTCAAGCCCGGCGAACCCGTCGAGATTGAATCTCCCCATCTTTGGAAAATAGAGCTCCCGTGTTCCTTGTCCGCTTATCAACTGCGCTTTGAACTGGCCATCAGCGGCCGGCTCGGCTTGGTGAAACAATTCTTCAAAATCCGCGTAGGGGACGAATAATGGCGAAGAACCGTCGTCCAGGAAAAAACAGATATACGAGTTATGCCCTGCGAGTTCGCGCAGGTCAACATCTCGTAAGCCAAAAAAAGTGCTGCCGTTCGGATGAACTTTCGAGTAGCGGAAATAAATGCGGGCCAGATCATCCCCAACGCTGAACAGGGAATTGCTTCCGGCTAACTTGTGCAGTTCACCAACCTGTTCTGTCACAGATTTCAGGAGAGCGGCTTTATGCAGGTTCGGCATTAGGTAACCTCCAGTGCTTCGGCTAGGATCACAGCAACCGAGTAAAATTCTACCGCACCACCGCGTTCCGCGACACCTTATTGGTATAATGTGCCGTTAGCACAGTAGATTTTGATCTGGAACGATGGCTCTGGATGATTTTAAGGAAAATGTTGCCTATGAAATGGCGAGATGTAGTGCTTAACGCTTTGCGGCGGTTCAGTGTGCGCCACGGAACGCGAATGGTTGATCGCCAAGGTTTTCTCGCCGAAGAACGCGATGCCATGATTGTTGAGGCGGCCAGTCTCGGCAATACTCCAGATCAAACTGTCAGCAGAGTTATGCAGGAGCTGCGCGAGGAGCAACTCATCGAATTTCTTGGCAATGGAAAATATTTGCTTCTGGACGCTCCATTGCAGGCGGAGACGGAGGACCTCCCGGATGAAGCTATTGATCTTGCAATCAAGCACGGCAAACTGAGGCTTGGCGATATCCACGCGGATAACTTTGTTGCTTTAAGACGCTGTCGTAAGGGACAGGATCGAATCAGAGTGCGGACGCTGGAAAACTATCAAGGTTGCTGTGCGCTTTGCGACGTGCAGGAGCAGGGTTTCCTTCGGGCAGCGCATATTGCGCGCTGGGCGGACAATGTGGAAGCCCGAGCTGATCTGCATAATGTGATCAGTATGTGCCTGATCCATGATGCACTTTTTGAACAAGGTTATTTTGTCCTGATGGATGACAACCGGGTATTGGTTAAGGCTTCTGCAAGCCAGACATTATCCGTCGTCTTGACACAGCACACGCAATTTCGACCGCCGACAGAAATTCAGCCCGGACCGCAGTTTCTCAGGCAACACCGAGATCGAGTTAACTTTCAGTTGAAATCGTATACGTCGCCATAATTTGTCCTGTTCCGGTGCGCATCGTTTTTTGCTTTTAGCGGCAATGCGCCGCCGCTGAAGCCGAAAGCGTTTCAGGCGCAGCCGACAGGCCACAACATTCGCAAGCAGTCGCACGCGGGCGGGCTTTAACTCACTTCCCCGCCGCATCCAGCAGCGGGGTTTCGTCGTCTTTGTCTTCGGGGGCGACGCGGGCGACGTTGACCAGGATGTCGCCTTCATCCAGGCGGATCAGGCGGACGCCCTGGGTTGCCCGGCCCATTTCACGCAGTTCGCCCGTAACGCCGATGCGCACCACCTGTCCATTGCGGGTGATCATCATGAGTTCATCAGCGTCA
>JAKBCC010000140.1 GCA_021808105.1 Planctomycetota bacterium | reverse complement strand
GTCTTCTAACTCCTAGCTTCTAACTCCTGCGTCCTCGTCCAACTCTGGCTTCTTCCACAGACTCACAATTGCACCAAATCCCTCGGCACATAAATGTGCCGGCTAACATAACCGGTGGGATCAACCCACCGGCTCGCCGTCTTCTAACTCCTAGCTTCTAACTCCTGCGTCCTCGTCCCCTGTCCCCTGTCCCCTGTAACCTCCGTTGTCTTCTAACTCCTAGCTTCTAACTCCTGCGTCCTCGTCCAACTCTGGCTTCTTCCACAGACTCACAATTGCACCAAATCCCTCGGCACATAAATGTGCCGGCTAACATACCCGGCGGGATCAACCCACCGGCTCGCCCCCCGTCTTCTAACTCCTAACTCCTAACTCCTAGCTCCTAACTTCTCGTCGCTCTCACGCCCATTCCACTTGCGAACCGTTGGCCGCTTTTTTAATTTTTCCTAAAAAGCAGGGCTGTTCTCCAAGTCCCCGCAGATGCGTCATAATTGAGCGGGTAAATTTGGGACGCGCCACAAGCACATACCCAATGCCCATGTTAAAAACGTTAAACATCTCTTCGACATCCACCGGCCCGTGCTTTTGGAGGTACTTGAAAATCGGCGGCACGGTCCAGGCGTCGCGTTTAATTTTTACCGCCAGGCCGTCGGGGAGGACCCGCGGAAGATTTCCCGGCAGTCCGCCGCCGGTAATATGACACATGGCTTTGATCACCTGGCTGCGTTTGTATTTATTCAGCACACCCAGGACGGATTTTACATAAATTCTCGTGGGCCGCAGAAGTTCCTCGCCCAGGGTGCAATTGAATTCCGGAATAATTGTATCCGCAGTCAGACCGAGCTTGTCAAAGCAGATGTGCCGTACCAGGGCATAACCATTGGAATGCAGGCCGCTGCTGGCCAGACCGATCACGCTGTCGCCTAACTCCACCGCTGATCCATCGAGAATATTTTTGCGTTCCACCACCCCCACGGCAAATCCCGCCATATCAAATTCACCCGGTGCGTACACAGCCGGCATTTCGGCGGTTTCTCCGCCCAGCAACGCCGCGCCGGATTCCACGCACCCGTCGGAAATCCCCTTGACCATTTGCGTGGTTATCGCGGGGTCCAGTTTGTGAACCGCAAGATAATCCAGAAAAAACAGCGGCTCACCGCCCTGCACAATCAGGTCATTGACACTCATCGCCACCAGATCAATGCCGATGGTGTCATATTTTTTCATTTCCGCAGCCACTTTAATTTTTGTTCCCACCCCATCGGTACAGGCAATGAGCACCGGTTCCTTATAATTGCGGGCGAAAATTTTTTCATTGAAATCCAGGCGAAAAAGTCCCGCAAAGCCCCCCCACTTGCCCAGCACACGCGGGCCGTAGGTGCGCGCACAGAGATGTTTGATCTGGTCGACCATGGCGTCTCCGGCGTCAATGTCCACGCCTGCCTGTTTATACGTCAGCGATTTATTTTTTTCCGGTTTCATGCTGCGAAAGTCTACCTTAAGTTATATCCGATAGCGAGTGTGAGCGGCCTGATTTTGCGCCTCCCGAGAAGCGTCGGGTTAGAGAGCACCGTGGTGACAACCCGGTGGCTGGTTCGCGGCACTGGATCAACCACCGGATTAACCATCCGGTGCTCGGCGGCCACGACCTGTGCCATCGAGCACCGTGGTGACAACCCGGTGGCTGGTTCGCGGCACCGGGTCAATGTTCCTGCTTGCGCTGCAATCCAGAACGGTACCACCGGCAAAGCCGGCCGCTTTGTGGTGTTTTCCGGCACGTCGCGTGGTGCGGAAATAATGCCACACCGCCGCACATACTTTTTCAAGGCTTCTGGGCGGCATCATCGCCACCGGTTTGGCCCTCATCAATGTCCTGCGGGTCCAGAGGCCGCGTGACCGAGTACCGCCCTTCCATCCACTGGTTCAAATCAATTAACCGGCAGCGCGAACTGCAAAAGGGAAACGCTTCGTTGTTGATATCCGCGGGCGCTTTACATATCGGGCACACGCGATGGGGAACAGGTTGTTGCAAATCAGTCATGTGCGAAGCGTTCCTTGCGTGCGGTCCATTCCGTTATTTTTTTGCTGACTTTGATGCCTTAGGTGCCGGCGCGGATTTTTTCTCCACCGCAGGCGCACTGGCGGCGGGAGTTGGGGGTTTGGATTCCGCTTTTTCACTGGGTTTAGAATCGGGTTTGGCGTCGGGTTTACCATCCGATTTTGTACCGGGCTTGGCGTCAGCTTTCGCGTCTGCGGCGGCGGGTTCGGGCTTGCCGGCGTCCGATTCTTTTTTAGCCGCCTGCTTATATTGATCTGAACGATAATCGGTTTCATAAAAGCCGCTGCCACGGAATATGATTCCCACCCCCGCCGAGATCAGCCGCTTGACCGCAAGCTTGCCGCACTTCGGGCATTTCTTTATCGGCCGGGCGGTGATGGATTGAAATTCTTCAAATGCATGGCCGCACTTTTCACAGCGATATTCATACGTTGGCATAGCTTTGTCTCCAGGAGTTTGGACGCATCGGCGAAGCATGAATCCAACGGCTTGCCCGGGAAGGTAGCGGCAATCTGTGCCGGAAGCCGCAAAGGATGGAATCGTTAATCCTTGGTACTGACTTTCACTTTTGCAGGCCGCAGAATTTTATCGCCCATCATGTAACCGCGCTGGAAGCTCTGCACGATGGTCATGGGTTCGACCGCCGCATTGACTTCACGTGCAATGGCCTCATGCAAATTCGGATCAAAGCTCTGTCCGGTGGGGTCAAAGCTTTCAATGCCGCGCCGCTGGAGCACTTTTTTCAATTCGTCGTAGGTGATGCGCACACCCTGCAACAGCGTGGCCGGATCCATCCTGGCCGGATCAACGGCTAAAGCGGTTTCAAAATGATCCAGCACATCGAGGAGGTCTTTGGCAAAAGCCCCTTCGGCATTGCGGCGCGTTTCCAGAATTTCCCCGCTGCTGCGCCTTCGCAGATTGTCAAAATCCGCCTGCCACCGCAAGAGCCGTTCGCGTAACTCGCTGGCTTCCGCAATCGCCGCAACCAGAGCGTCACTCTGTCGCGATTCATCATCCGTTGAGGACTGCCGATCTGGATTGGCCGATGGAGATTCATCAGTCGAATCTGATTCGGGATGTTGACGTTTATGGGTCATGAGTTCACCTCTCAATTGTATACGTACCGACGTTTATCAGGAATTATTTTTTTCAGTGGGCGTCCCGTCGGGTTCCTGGGTACCTACCAGATAATCTTTGAGTTTATCAAAAAAGCTCGTCTGCGCGGCCAGCACATCACGTTCCTCCGTGGCGGCAAACTCGCGCAACAACTGCTCCTGCTTTTTGTTTAATTTGCGCGGCACTTCCACGGTAACCGCCGCGATGAGATCTCCGGTGCGACCGCCGCGCAAATCCGGCAGGCCCAGGCCCTTGACCTTCAGCACCTGCCCCGGCTGCGTGCCCGGTGCAACATGCAGCGATGATTTCCCGAAGAGCGTGGGAATCTCCACATCCGCCCCCAGGGCCGCCTGCGCCATGCTGATGGGCACTTCCATCAGCAGGTGATCATCCTGGCGTTGAAAAAATGGATGTTGCTTGACCTTCACATATACATGCAAATCACCGCGATTATGTCCGCCCTCGCCGGGTTCACCTTCGCCGCGCACGCGCACGGCCTGGCCGTCATGAATACCGGCGGGAATTTTTACCACGATTTTCCGGTTCAGCGGCGATCGCCCGGCCCCGTCACAATCCGGGCACGGTTTGTCTACGGTGGAACCTTGTCCCATGCACCCGGGGCAGGTCCCCACCATCTGAAACATGCCGCCAAAGCCGCGCTGTACCACTTGCCCTCTGCCCCCGCAGGTAGAACAGATTTTGCGCTTGGTGCCGGGCTTGGCACCTGTGCCCTCACAGGTTTTGCACATATCCTGGCGGGTAAATTCCACTTCACGTTCGCACCCTCTGGCCACATCCTGAAGCGTGATTTCCGTCAGCGTTTCCAGATCAAAGCCACGATTGGGCCGCCGCGCCTGCGAAGCTCTTCCGGCCCCCGCGCCGCTGAATATATCGTTGAACATGGAGAATATATCGTCATACTGCATGTTCTGATAATCATGCACCGCCGAGCCGCGCAGGCCGTCATGACCATGTTGATCATAACGTGAGCGTTTTTCGGGATCGGACAGCACTTCGTAGGCTTCCGCGCATTCTTTGAAGCGAATTTCCGCTTCTTTATCTCCCGGATTTTTATCCGGATGAAATTTCAAAGCGGCCTTGCGGTAGGCTTTTTTGATTTCATCAGCGGACGCCGTTCGCTGAAGATCCAGAATTTCATAGTAATCACGTTTTGTGGCCATTGTATGGACTTCGCTCCGGGCTTTACAAACTGAAGCCCAGAGACCATGGCGATCTCTGGGCTCCGATGTTATCACGCTATGCGATTATACCGCTGATATCGCACATTTACGTTTGGAAAAGCTTATCGCACGGCTCCGGCGATGGTTTCCTTTTCATCCTTAACTTCGGTGACCAGTACATCCGTGGTCAGCAAAAGCCCGGCAACGGACGCCGCATTTTGTAAGGCGGTGCGTGCTACCTTGGCCGGATCAACAATGCCGAGTTTGAACATGTCACCATATTCACCCGAAGCGGCGTTGTAGCCGTAGGCACCTTCTTTTTCGAGAATGCTGTCTACGACCACCGTGCCGTCTTCGCCGGCATTCTCGCAAATCTGAATCGTCGGTGCCCGCAACGCGGAGAGGATAATATCAAAGCCGACTTTTTCATCACCACGGCCTTTGGACTTGGCGGCTTCCACAGCGGACATGGCCCGCAGGAACGCTACGCCGCCGCCGGCCACAATGCCTTCTTCAGCAGCCGCACGGGTGGCATGAAGGGCGTCTTCCACGCGGAATTTAGCTTCCTTCATGGCCGTTTCCGTGGCTCCGCCGACACGCAGCACCGCCACACCGCCGGTGAGTTTCGCCAGACGTTCCTGGAGTTTTTCACGGTCATAATCGCTGGTGGTTTTTTCAACCTGCAGCCGGATTTGCGCCACCCGCGATTCAATGTCTTTTTTCTTGCCCGCGCCTTCGATAATCGTCGTGTTGTCTTTATCAATCACGACGCGTTTAGCGCGGCCCAGATCAGATAATTCCAGAGAATCAAGTTTGGCACCGAGATCTTCGCTGATAAATTTACCGCCGGTCACAACCGCCAGATCACCCATGATGGCCTTGCGACGATCACCGAAGCCCGGTGCTTTGACCGCACAAACCTGCAGAATGCTTCGCAGGCGGTTGACCACCAGGGTCGCCAGGGCTTCAGATTCCACATCTTCCGCGATAATCAGCAGAGGCTTGGCTGCGGTGACAATTTTATTTAACAGCGGAAGAATTTCGCTGATGGTGCTGATTTTCTTTTCAAACAGCACAATGTAGGCATCTTCCAGAATACATTCCAGCGTGCCGGGATTGGTCATGAAATACGGGGACAAATACCCTTTATCAAAGGCCATGCCTTCCACCACATCCATGGTGGTTTCCGTGCTTTTGCCTTCTTCAATGGTCACGACACCGTCTTTACCTACCCGATCCAGGGCATCGGCGATCAGATTGCCGATCGCCACGTCCGAATTGGCCGAGATCGTCGCAACCTTGCGCAGATCGTCTTTGCCGCTGACTTTGCGCGAGGAGGCCTTAATGGCTTCCGTAGCGGCTTCAACAGCTTTATCAATCCCGCGCTTGACCACCACCGGATTCATACCCGTGGTGACATGCCGCAGGCCCGAGGAGTAAATGGCTTCCGCCAGTACGGTGGCGGTGGTGGTGCCGTCACCGGCAATATCATTGGTCTTGCTGGCCACTTCGTTAACCAGCTTGGCACCCATATTTTCAAAGGGTTCCGGCAGTTCAATTTCCTTGGCCACCGTGACGCCGTCACGTGTTACCTGGGGCGAACCCCAGCTTTTGGAAATCACGACATTACGCCCCGAAGGCCCGAGCGTGACTTTTACCGCACGGGCAAGTTTGGAAAGGCCCATTTGAACTTTCTGACGAGCCGCCTGATCGAAAATTAATTGTTTAGCTGCCATGGTTATGCACCTCTATTAAATTTTACTTCTGTTCTTTTCAACGCACACATCTGCCTGGCGTGTTATCAACGCCCGGTACGGATGCACCCGTTCCATTATTTCTCAACTACGCCCAGCAGGTCGCTTTCGCGGACAATCACGAAGGCCTCGTCATTGATTTTAATTTCCGTTCCAGCGTACTTGCCGTAGTAAACTTCATCGCCGGTTTTGACACACATTGCAGCCCGCACGCCGCTGTCCAGCATACGCCCCGGTCCGGTATGCAGAACCTTGCCGCGCGTCGGCTTTTCTTTGGCCGTCTCCGGCAGAACAATGCCGCTGGCGGTTTTGGTTTCCGCCGCAGCGGGTTTAATGACAAGCCGATCATCCAAAGGACTAAGCTTCATGTGAGTTTTCTCCTGTTAGGTTGTTGTATATATTACGCGGCATGACACCGCTTGCTTCCGGAACTTTCCGCATCCAGGTCACGCACCCGAATTACATCATGTCCATTCCACCCATGCCACCCATACCTCCCATGCCCCCCATCCCGCCCATGCCACCCATGCCTCCCATCCCACCCATACCGCCGCCGCCCATGCCCCCCGGAGGGCCGCCGGCATCTTTTGCCTTGGGTTTTTCAACGATGATGGCATCGGTGGTCAGCAGCAGGGCCGCCACGCTTGCGGCATTCTGCAGGGCGCTGCGTTCAACTTTGGTCGGCGTGATAATACCGGCTTTGATCATGTCCGGTTCATAATCCAGCGTTAATGCGTTAAAGCCGAAGTTGCCCTTACCGGCCAGCACCTTTTTAACCACTACGGCACCATCTTCGCCGGAATTATGCGAAATGCAGCGGGTTGGCTCCTGGAGCGCCCGGCGAACAATGGCCACGCCCGTGGCTTCATCGTCGCTGTTGGTCTTCATGTCATCCAGCACGGAAAGGCTGCGGATCAAAGCGGTTCCACCACCCGGCAGAATACCTTCCTCAACCGCCGCCCGCGTGGCATGAAGTGCATCTTCCACGCGTGCTTTCTTTTCCTTCATTTCAGATTCAGTCGCGGCACCCACGTTGATCTGCGCGACACCGCCGGCCAGCTTGGCCAGACGTTCCTGGAGTTTTTCACGGTCATAATCAGAGGTGGTGGTGCTGATTTCGCGGCGAATTTGCTCAATGCGCCCCTTGATCGCTTCAGTCTTGCCCACGCCTTCAATAATGGTGGTATTGTCGCTATCAATTTCCACTTTGCGGGCCTGCCCCAGGTCCTGCACCGTGACTTTATCAAGTTCGATGCCCAGGTCCTTCATGATGCAACGACCGCCGGTAAGAACCGCAATGTCTTCCAGCATGGCCTTGCGGCGATCACCGTATCCCGGAGCCTTGACTGCGGCCACATTCAAAATGCCCCGCAATTTGTTGACCACCAGCGTGGCCAATGCTTCACTTTCAATGTCTTCGGCGATAATCAGCAGGGGGCGCTTGGCCGCCTGAATTTTTTCCAGAATGGGAACCAGCTTGGTAGCGCTGGAAATTTTATCTTCAAAGATCAGAATAAAAGGTTTATCGAGCACCACGGTCATATCATCCTGATTGGTGATGAAGTTCGGGGAAATATAACCACGATCAAACTGCATGCCTTCCACGACATCCACGTAGGTTTCCAGGGATTTACCCTCTTCAACCGTGATAACGCCGTCTTTCCCTACGCGCTGGAACGCATCGGCCATGATGTTGCCGATTTCTTTATCATTGTTTGCGCTGACCGCCGCGACATCGGCGATTTCATTTTTATCGGCAACATTCAGGGGCTTGGAAAGTTTTTTGAGATTTGCGATCACCGCTTCAACGGCTTTGTTAATGCCGCGGGCCAGGGCCATGGCGTCGGCTCCGGCGGCCAGGTTGCGATACCCTTCCTTAAAGATGGCCTCGGCCAGCACCGTGGCTGTGGTGGTGCCGTCGCCGGCGATGTCGCTGGTTTTAGTGGCGGCTTCTTTTACCAATTGCGCGCCGACATTTTCAAATTTATTGCCTAACTCAATTTCTTCCGCAACCGATACACCATCTTTGGTTACGGTCGGAGCGCCCCATCCCTTATCCAATACCGCATTGCGTCCGCGCGGCCCCAGCGTGCTTTTAACGGCGGAAGCCAGTTTGGTTACGCCTTCAAGTAAACTTTTACGCGCTGATTCATCAAACGAAATCTGCTTAACTGCCATTGAAAGACTCCTTCGCAAAATACCGCGGAATGCTACCGCTACCATAATGAGGCACTGCGCCGATACCAGACCGCAGTTGCCGCTGATCAACGCCAACCCGCGATGCGGGCGACAGACAACCAGCTATGCAACTTCTATGCCAGTAGTGCATCAGGGCTGACAACAAAGTCATAAATCCATAAATTTCAACAACTTAAGCGTTTTTTGCAGTGGAATTAGCCCAGACATTTCCACCCCTTTTCTGCCGCGCTGGCAGGGGCAAACCAAACCTTTGAATCCCCCAGTTGTCAAAAAGGCAGAATATCGACCCAGTATCGCCCCACCGCGCAACGCGTGACGGAGAACCTGGAATAGGGCGAGGAGTCAGGAGTTAGGAGTTGGGAGTTAGAATGTTTTCGGAAGCGCTGGCGCTGCTATTTTGTTCGGCAGAAAAACCTGCCGACTCCCGCATCTCGCATTTAGCAGCGCCAGCGCTTCAAAGAATTCTAACTCCTAACTCCTAACTCCTCATCTCCTCCCCCGTCCCCCACCTAGCCACCAGTACGCGGTCACGGGTATGATGCTACTTCACTACTTAACGGCCCCTGTGCCTGACGGAGACGAATTATGCCTATGCAGAACATCACAACGCAATTGCCGCAAGCTCAGGCCATGGAACCGGCTGATCCGAATTCGCTTTTTGCCATGGCGGTAGAGTCGGTTAACGACGCCTGTGGAGTTGTTCAGGCACCGGGGTTTGTCAAAGCCATTGTATCGCAACCGAAAAATGAACTGATGGTTAATTTTCCGGTGATGATGGACGACGGGCATTATCGTCTGTTCAAGGGCTATCGAATTCAGCATAACAATATCCTGGGGCCGTATAAGGGCGGCATACGGTACCACCCGGATGTGAGCCTCGATGATGTGAAGGCTTTGTCGGTCTGGATGACCATGAAGTGTGCGGTCATGCGGCTGCCCTTTGGCGGGGCCAAGGGGGGAATTAAAGTTGATCCGCGAAAGCTTTCGCCGATGGAACTCATGCGCATGACCCGTCGGTTTACTTCCGCGTTGGGCGGGAACATCGGCCCGGAAATTGATATTCCCGCTCCGGATGTCGGAACCAACGCCCAGATTATGGACTGGATGATGGATACCTATCTCAACACCCATCAGGAGGGCCGCCAGCAGGGAATGCTGCATGTGGTCACCGGAAAATCCGTC
>JAKBCC010000139.1 GCA_021808105.1 Planctomycetota bacterium | reverse complement strand
GCGACACTGGGAAAATTGACCATATCGGTGTTCGCCGGAACGGCGAGAACATCCCACGGGCTGTCCGGCTTGACGACGGTCGGGTCCTCCTGCCCATCTTCCGGGTAGGTCATTGAGAAGACCGAAAAGGTGTCGCCAAAGTTTGTGCCCAAGGCGGATGGATAAATTCGGAGCATATCAGATATCGTTGGCAAGACACCGGTGGGATTTAGCCAGTAGATATCACCGGCTTGGAGGAAAACTCCACCGGTTGAATATTCCGGCACTCCATCGGGCCCGGATGCCACTGCGATGGACGGTGAAAAGGGGCCGGTTGTTCCTTCGGTGATCGTCATGGAACTGTTTGATCCCTTTTCGATGACTGTTAAATTAAAGGGTGTCGCCGCCTGTTGAGGATTACCGACGGGTAATGGTGCCCCCATGGCGGAGGAATGCAGCCCAAGGATCGCTATTCCAATGGCAAAAAAAGTCGATTTCATAAATGGTTCTCCTGAAAAAAAGTCTATTCCTCGCGGCCCGGGGTACAACCCCGGGCAGATGCGCGGGAGTTTCTTATGAATTCCGACGGGTGCCGGGCAAGTCCGAAATGGACTGCGCCGGCACGCGCCCCAGATTTACCGGTATTACATGCGTTACCTCCCCGGTTGCAGCAATGCAACCGCTGATTCCAGACCGCGCCATGTCGGCAGGTAGCACTCTATTCCGGCTCGGCGCGACAGAAGCTCCAGATCAGGCCGGTTCGGCGCGCCGACGGCAATTACCTGGACTTCCGAGGCCATCCGTCCGAGGTTCGCCGCCAGCGTGAGCCACATATCCGTATTTTCGGCCAGGTCCACTACCACGACCCGCGCTCGGTGTCTCTGGATTTCCCGCATAATCGCCTCTTCCGGCACAGCGGTCAGAATGCACCACAACCAATCCGGCGAATTTTCTACCTGTAAGTCGCCGGTGGTGATGGCGATGATCGGATAATGTTGAACCATAGACATATAAACATCTCATCTTGCGCCGCACGGGAAATTCCGTGTGCATTGAACCTTGTAAAAGCAACATCCGTGCCGGAGTCAAAAAGTGGGAAGAACATACTTGTAAATGGTTTAATTCCAATGACTTGCGGATTATTATAACGGCCGATACAGCAGGGGGTCAGAGCGCCGGGAATGCTCCACAATGGCGCCGATAGCAACCGGAGGCGATGGGCTTTGCCGCACTGTATCTGCATAGGCGCGAAGTTGATACCACTTTGGCAACTTTGAGCCGAAATGGCTCATGGGTGTGTTCAATGGCGCAGGCCGTAGCGCTGCGCGAGGCGGCAAAGGCGGCGGCGTTCGATATGCAAAAGCGCTGCGGCGCGGCTCACCTGACCTTGGGTTTCACTCAGGGCCAATTGCACCAGTTCTCTCTGCGCTTGCTCCAAGGGAATCAGATGGGTAACACCTGGTACGGTCACGCCAAGTCCCGGACGCCGGATATAGGGTGGGAGATCCCCAATTCCAGCACATCCGCCCCTGGATGTCGCAGCGACAAACTCCGCGGCGTTGGCCAGTTCACGTATGTTCCCGGGCCAATCATAAGCACACAATGCCGCCATTGCCGGCACGTCAAATTCCACTGCCGGCTCGCGATATAGCTGGGCGATCCTTTCCAGAAAATGCCGCAGCAGAAATGGAATATCGTCGCGACGTTCCCGTAAGGCAGGCAGATGAATTCCCAATACATTGAGTCGGAAATAAAGGTCTTCCCGGAATCGGCCGTTCCGGATCATATTTTCCAGATCACGATGCGTCGCGGCAAGGACACGAATATTGATCGAAATCGGGTTGACGGCCCCCAGCGGTACCACCGCCCGTTCCTGCAGGCAGCGCAGCAGTTTGGCCTGTGCGGTTATGTCCAACTCGCCGAGTTCATCGAGAAATAGCACGCCGCCATCAGCGGCGCGCAAGGCCCCGAGCGTGGCACTGTGTGCGTCGGTGAACGCTCCGCGGACATGACCGAAAAGCTGGGATTCCAACAGGGTATCGCGCAGGGCTGCGCAATCGACAACGACAAAAGGCCCGGCGGACCGTGAGCTTAGCGTGTGAATGCAGCGGGCCACGAGTTCCTTGCCGGTACCGGTTTCTCCGCGAATCAACGCAGTCGCGTCCCGGAGGGCCAACTGACTGATTTGGAGGCGCAAATTCTCCATCGCCACTGAATTGCCGACCAGGCCGGAAAGCGTTGCCAAATCACGTTGCCCTGACACCTTTTCTACCCTCCCGTCGCAGCAGCAGTAACCCTGTTCCGCCGATCCCCGGCGGCGCCAGCGAAGCCGGTTCGGGAGTTGCCGCATCGTAGGCCGTGGCCGTGACATCGCTTTGGTAGTCGAAATACCGTTGCGAAGTATCGCCTGGATTGTCCGCAGGATTGCCGGAGGCGGAATTCGGAATGGCGAACTGCATTCCGATAAATATTTTATTGCTGCCCGGCAGCCACCCGCCCGGCCCGGCGAAGCTGTCCAAATAGGTCTTGAGCCGGCTGGCGGTCACGGCGGTTGAGGCTACGCCCCTGGCACTCGTTGTGCCGGGTGCCGGAACCGATACAACCATGGAATTCCATCTTTTATTCGCCGGTCCTGCGTTGAATTTGGTATCGGGGCCGAAGGTTTGCAATCCGCTGGTACCTCCCTCATTCCATGCTTGAGCTTCCTCGCTGTATGTGGCTGCCAAAGCGTTAGCGGCATTCCAATAGGTTGTATCGGTACTATTGGCGTTGGCGTACTTGAAGAAGAACCAGTTATTGCTGTCTGCCGTGGCATCAGCGTCACCGAATGCCGTAGGCGCGGCACCTTGTGAAGACGCGATAAAGGCGGCCACGACCAGAAATGCTCCACCACGGTGAAGTTTAGTCTTGCACATACCTGCTACACCAGTATAAGAATCCTAATCACCGCAAATCGGGGGCACCGAATCATCGAAACCAAAACACCGTTGGCGGTACTCAATGACCACGGATCAATAGCGGAGGATTTCCAAGGCCCTTGGCCAACGGAAAATTACGGATATTCCTGTTCACAAATCACCGCGTGCCACCGATCAGCGCAACCCGAACGCCAGATAAACGCCCGCCACGGTGCTGTCACTGTGTACCGTGCTGCCATACAAAGTGTCAACAAAGCGATTGCTGGCCAGAACCTCCTGGCCGTAAACACCCAGGCTGAAGTCGCCATGGCGGTGCGGGATATGAAACGCCCGCGTCAGCGAGAAGTTCAAGCTAAGTCCGACTGTGGAGCCAAGGTATCCGCTGGAGGTGGTACCGTTGGTTTCCACCCGTTGCTGCCCGAAAATAAACGACGAACTGGCATAGGGGTTAATTTTCATAAAGCTTATTCCCGGCAACTGGTAGCTGGGGCGCAGGCCCACTTCCAGATATTCGCCCGTGCCGCTGGTGGATGACGTGGTATTGCCGAGATACTGGTAATTGTAATCGAATCCGGCGTACAAATAGGGGTGCATCGCCAGATATTTCATCCAGGTATCGTTCACGCTGATCTGGCCATATCCCTCCACGGTATTGTAAAGGCCAATGCCGTTGACCATTGCCTGCGCCGTCGATCCCGCCGGTGCCGACGCGGAAAATGTGTACTGGGCGCCCGCCAGCGGGGAAACATAATCGGCCACGCCCACCTCGGCAACTGCGACATTGCAAATATCCACGCGCAGGCCAAGGGCCATGGCGGTCAGTGGAAAATCCCCCAGCACTTTCGCGTCACTGGCCAGCGTGCCCCATCCGTAGCTGGAACTGGAAAACGGTGTGGTGTAAGAGCCTCCGGAAGTGGTAACCGTTTTAGTCCCTGATCCGACGTCGGAGTATGCCGGTGAGTTGCCTAACCCGTTGGCGTAATCGGTTGAAAACCGGCTGTACAACGCGACCGATTGGCCAAGCTGCACTGTGGAACCGAGGGTCAACTGCAGGTTCAAGCGATTATGGCCAAGATCGGAATACCGAAACCAATAGTCATCCGCCGCCGAAAGGTATCCATTGAAGGCAAGAGACGTATCGCCGGATGCGTCGGTGGGAGAAAGTTCGTTGGTCATAGCATCGGAAAGCGCCGCCAGCGCGGCCGAGCCATTGGCGGTCGGCAACGCCGGGGAAGTTGCGGCGGCACCGGCCTGCGTTGCCAGCGCCGGAACGGAAAGAAGTAATACCGCAGCCGTGACAAGTTTGTGCGTTATTTTCATTGTCGATCTCCATATATGAATATATAAACATCAGAATATTTCACAAGTGTCAGGATCATGGCGTCTCGCCCGATCTATTGCGGCAGCGGGCGTGTCCGCCCGCCGCCGCTTTGCTCAATCTCTGCGACCTCTTGCTCCGCTTTCAACACCTCCAGTTGGTTGCCACAAGCCTGAAGGGCCCGCTTTTGTGAACTCAATGCAATAAAGTTTCGCCTCCGCCGCGTTTCCGGCGAACCAGCAGCAACGCCCCCGCGGCAAGGCCCATCAGCGCCAGTGTCGCAGGTTCGGGGGTAGTAATGTCAACGCTGTACGTGCCGGGTCCGGCGACCACCAGATTGGCGTTGGGAATATCGGTTACGGTCCACGCAATGTTGTTCGCCGGGTCCAAACCATAGGAGCCATCAAACAGACTCCATTGTGAGTTGGTCAGCTGCGAAAGGCTTGTGATGCTGGGAAGAAACAATTTGACGATTGAGAGAAATGAGCCATCGTAATGTTGTTGGGCGTCCGTACCTGTGGCCTGCGTGTCCAAACTACTTGGCAACACCAGATTACCACTGCTTTGGATATCCTCAAGGGCGAGGCCCGCAAGCCATTGCTGGTTTTCCGGGGTGGTCGGATCGGAATAACTTTCGCCGTAATAAGTGGGTAGATCAGCACCTGTGCCGGGGTCGTGCACGACAATAACCGGTGCATAATACTGGGCCGGAACCCAGGCAACGCCGTTTATAACTGTGCCGGATAAGAGTATAAGGCAGGAAGTCGGATCGCCTGGTACAGAAGAATCGTAGATTACCGGAGGCCCCCCCGCAAAAGCCACCTGGCCGAACGCACTGGGGCCTGGCGGGGCTACCCCGTTGCAAAGTCCCGGAGGATTAGGAATGGGCGGGAGGGGCGGACCAACATTGATGTAAGTATTCCCCGTCGGAATCTGTATCCCCGTGGGTCCCCAGCCGATGGAAAAGGTCTTGGGATTCCCACCATTTGCGATGGGCCCGCGCGCAAAATTAAAGTTATTATTTGGCGAATAATTGGGGTTTGGATTGCCATTCGGCAGGAGGGGGTTGCCCGTGCCGTGGGGGCCGGTGTAGTTATTCGGGGGAGCGATGACAATCGGCGGCCCGGAATTCGGATCGTTGTCGCCGGAATTATTCAGCGGGTTGCCGTTGGCCGGCTGGTTGAACACCGCGTTTTGTCCCGGCCCCAATACCGGCGGATTGGCGCTGGTGCTTACCACGAGATTTATATTGCTGTTGGTGGAATCATTTTGGAATCCCAACGTATAGAACGAGCCTGCCGGAACATTGGGTGGTGCGGCCAGAAGGTTGGCATCCCAGCCGAGAAAATTCTGGCTGTTGTCCGAAAGGTTGCCATAGTGGAGAATTGTGTAGACACCCGTGTTAAATTGCGCACCAGGCTCGATGTTCAGCGTCAAGTTCGGATTGATGCTCAAGGTTGCACCGGCGACTGTCACATCATTGCCGATATATTTGGGACCGAAGTACCCTCCCGGTTGATCCTCATTGTAGTTCAATGTTACCGACCCCAGGGAAACATTATTAAATACATTGAGCAGGCTGAAACTGCCGACACTTCTACCGGCGCTGGGGGCCAGATATCCGCCATTGTTGATCGTGAGGTTGCCGTTGATGTTGCCCGTACCGCCGATGGTGGCACCGGAATCGACCAAGGTTTTGTCACCAAAGGATGCGCCTCCCGTGTTATCCGCCAGCAACGTACCGCCCTGAACGGTTACGCTGCCGTAGATACTGGGGAAGCCATTGTTCACGGTGTTTGCGATGGTCAACATGCCCGTTCCGGATTTGGTGAAAGTGGTCAACGGAGGACTGCCGGGTACTGAGAGGTAGCCTCCGCCGCTAAAAACGTAGTTTCCATTGGAATTGTTTACCGTGATGGATGTTGGCATGAGTCCGCCGCTAACCGATCCGAGTGTAACATTATAATCGTTCAAATTGCCCACGGTGTCGTTAAACACGACGTTATCCCCCTGGGAATAGTCGCCCGGCGAGCCATTGACCAACCAGTTCTGGCTGGCGGTGTCCCAGATACCATTTCCACTGGAGTTGGTCCACACATCCGTATTTGCCGCCGAAGCCGCGGCGGCTATCAGGAGACTCAAAGAACAGGCCAGCGGTGCGGCCAACCGAAGGGTCGCTATCCGCGATTCCGTCGCCGCCCGACCACCACGATAAGATTTATTCTTGCACATACGTGCTACTCCCATAAAAGAATTGCAAGCAGCGCAAATCAGCGGCTCCGAATCATCGGAGCCAGAATTCCGTTTGCGGTGCGCTATTAACTCTATTGCTGCGTCCGTGCATGAAGGGAGAACTGGACGGTTCCATCCGCGCGGGCTTGACCAGCCCGTTGATTGCGGAAGCGGGCGTGTCCGCCCGCCGCCGCTTTGCTCTGTCTCTGCGGCTCCTGTTGCTCCACTTTCCACACCGCCAATCCGCGCCCGTATCGGCCATAGTTTGGATTCAACTTTTTAGCTCTTGGCGTTCGCCGCGTTTTCGGCGCATCCATAACAAGGCTCCGGCAGCCACGCCCATCAGGGCCACAGTTGCTGGTTCGGGCACTACCTGCACCAGGAACTGGTACCCATTGGGTGCGTTAAACGTATCGCTGAAGGGGCCGGCGTGATAAACCTGCGAGGTCAACACCGGCGTTCCGGGGAAATAAATGGAGTTGCCAAATACGGAACTTGGCGAATCAGATGTGGTAAAGGAAAAGCCCGTCAGGGTATTTCCGGCGGCAAGATAACTGCCTGAACTGCCGGCTTGAAATTCAATGGAGGCACCCTTTTCTCCCAAGGCCCCGCCAACGCTTTGCGAGTCCGGTCCGTCCGCCCAGCCGGTAGGCGCGGAGACGGTAATTGGGTTGGTGGCGAGGTAGCTTTGGTGCGGAATCCAGGCGAACCAGAAGGTGCCCACAGTGCTGCCGTCGGTGCTGGTGTTGGTCAAGGAAAGGTCATACGTGTATTGCGTCTGGCCGCCGACGACCGCACTGGAGGCCAAGGCAATGGTGCCGCTGGCGGTTTCCGATCCGTAAGCCGGTGCAGGCAGAGCCGCGAAAATCGCCGCAGCCAACGCGGCGGCTGAGGCGGTAACAAGGTGATGGCGTTTGATCTTACCCATGGTATGTTTCCTTTCTCAAGAAACTGGATCCAAGTGAATGGCGGCTCCGAATCATTCGAGCTACATCGCCGGTCGGGCGGTACTCAATGACCAAGGATCACTGTCCACGGATCAATAGCCGGGGTTTTCCAAGGTCATTGGTTAAGGCGAAATTGCTGACCTCCTGGCCGAGCCGAGCCATCTCCTCATTATGGCAGCGAGCGTTTCCGCCCGCCGCCGCTTTGCTCGGTCTCAGCGACCTCTTGCTCCGCTTTCCACACGTCCTATTTATTCCGCAGCGCGACGGGCGTTGCTTTAATTTTGAGAACTTGCAATGGCCGGAACACTTGGCTAACCTCAATCGCTTCCGTATCCCATGCTTGCATTCTGCCGCGAGCATGTCGCATATCCTGCCGCGTGAATCAGTTTCTAGCGCATGGCCGGCTTACGGCGACGCAGCATCAGTAATCCGGCGCAAGCAGGGGCCAACAGCGCAAGCGGTGTCGGCTCCGGAATCGGTGACTGCGCATCGGCTATGATGATGTCGTACCCGGCACCGCCGTCGTAGTTCGTTTGCAATACTGCATTGGGGCCGCTCTGAAAGATGCTCGCAGTGCCAGCGACCCCCCCAGCGGGATCGACAAAATCCATGGTGGCATTTTGGCCCTTCTGGATGAACGCGCTGTTGTTGGCGTTATTCCAGTTAAGGCTTGCCAGCGTAAGGAAATGGCCAATCCCGCCGTTGGGAATAGCCAATCCTATCTCGATGTCCTCATTCGCCTGAAGCTGTTGGTAAAGGAAGGGAAATGTTGGAGTGGTGTTCTGCACAAATGCCAGATTACCGGTATAAATCCCGGCTATTGCTTGCGCAGCGAAGGTGCTCTTGCCCGGGGCAACCGCCTGCATGTAGTTGTATGCACCATCGACAAAGTTCGTCCAAGTCGTCCCGGTGTCGTTGCTTGTGGACATGTAGTTATCTGCGAGGTTGATGGCCACATCCTGCGCCGTTTTTCCGGCTGGAATCAAGCTTGTGGCACCCGAATATACACCGGGAAATTGGGTTTGCAGGTATTGCAAGGAGTTTGCCACAGCCGTGGGCCCGCAACTGTTGGGCCCTCGCACCCCGCCCACCGGCACGTTGGCCTGGTCTACATTTCCGTACAGCCCGGTGGGGATCGCCTTATTGTAGACTGTTGCGCTGGCAACTCCCTGTTGAACCGCAAAAAAAGCCCCGGCGACCAGCACTGCCAGCACACCGCCAGCATTAGATTTAGTCTTGCACATACGTGCTACTCCCATAACAGACTTCTACGCACCGCGAATCGGCGGCACCGATCCATCGGAGCTGGAACACCGTTCGCGATATTCAGTGACCACGGATCATAAATCACTGATCACTGATCACGGATCATTGATCACGGACCAGTAGCTGAGGATTTCCAAGGCCATTGATCAGTGAAAAATTACTGATCTTCCTATTCAGAAATTCCTGCTCCATGTTTCCGCGCAACGCGAAAACAGGACCCCGTCCCTGCGGTCGGTCGAACAGCTATTCAATTTTCTAAAACACTGCAATTAGAGCTTCGAGATGTTTAATACTGCGCTCTCTCGAAGGCCAAGTCTCTCTGATGTCGAACTCCCCCAGAAAGACTAGCTATCTATATGCATCGGCTCCGATAAAAAGTCAAGCGAAATTGCTTTTTTTAGCCTTTCCAGCACACAGGCATTTTGCCGCAGGTCCTTTAGTGGAGCATTGTTACATCCTGCATACCGCAACTGATCTCTTTCAAGAATTATCGTGCGGAACATGCCCGTGCCGACGGCCCGCTGCGGAGCAGCGCCATCTCCTCATTATGGCAGCGAGCGTTTCCACCCGCTGCCATTTTACTCTGTCTCTGCGGCTCCTCTTGCTCCACTTTCCACACCTCCAATCCGCGCCCGTATCGGCCATTGTTTGGCTTCAACTTTTTAACACTTGGCGTTTGCCGCGATTCCGGCGTATCAACAACAAGGCTCCGGCAGCCACGCCCATCAGGGCCACAGTTGCTGGTTCGGGCACTACCTGCACCAGGAACTGGTACCCATTGGGTGCGTTAAACGTATCGCTGAACGGTCCGGCGTGATAAACCTGCGATGTCAACACCGGCG
>JAKBCC010000138.1 GCA_021808105.1 Planctomycetota bacterium | reverse complement strand
GGCGCGAACGCGTCAGCAGATCCTGGAATGGCGGGCATGCCTGGCCCATGCGAAATAGTTTGCTGCTGACCCGATACGTTCCGCCGGCATCGCGAAACAGATAGCCGCGCTGATGCAGGCACGCCACCACGCGCTGAAGTTCCGATACGGAACGTCCGCAGAGGCGGGCAATGGCGGTCAGCGTCAGCGGCGTATCCACCCCGCTGACGTGTTCGAGCACATCCAGGCCACGTTCCAGCGCCGGTATCGCCGGTCCGGACAATGCGGTTTTCGTGTTATTATTAGCGCTACGCATAATTATGTATGATAATTTCATGGCAATCATTTGTCAATACGGGGTGTGCCCGGGGTGTGCCCGGCGAGAATGCACTTGGCTGGACAGAATAGTGCGGGTATGATGCACACCCAATCGCCAATGGAATCAACGCAAAGTGTTGATTTTACCGGCGAAAATACATCACGTGCCGCCGTAGCTCAGTTGGTAGAGCGAAGCTTTCGTAAAGCTTAGGTCTTGGGTTCGAGTCCCAACGGTGGCTTTAGCAGAATCAACCGTGCGATCAAAGGTCCATCCAAGCGATCTTAACTTTGCGGCCACGTCGCGATATTTAAATCCGGACAGGCGTCCCATTACCGCAACCCCACCGGCACCAGTAGATCTCGCGACGCTGCGACGTGGGGCAGCAGGGCTTTCGGCAGGGGATCGCCGTGCTCAATACATGAGTCCGCAATCTTTCGCGCCAGGGACTGGGCAATTTCTACCGCCTCCATCACCGAGCGACCCTCCGCCACTAATCCCGGCACGTCGGGGCTGGTGGCCACGAATCCGCCCTCTTCCAGCGCTTCAATGTGCAGTCGAATAATAGCTTCATCCATTGCTATTGGCTCCGTTGGGATTAACAACTCCGTTTAAGTATAGCAAAGATAGGCAAGGTTACGAAAATACGGCAGAGGAGGGGGGCTTTAATCCGCCCGCGCCCGGCGTGGCGATGCTTCCCAGAACAACAGGATATTGTGCGCCCGTCGCGGTGGGGAGGTTGCCGGGAATGCGTTGCAGCGTCAGGGCGGCGAGGACCGCGAATGACAGGGCTTCTTTGGCTTGGCTGATAATGCCATATTCAGAAATGTTTCCCACCTGATAACACTGAAGTATGGTCAGGTAAGTGCGGAGGCGGTCCACTAAAACCGGGTTTTCCGCGCCGCCGCCGCACAGGATGACTTCCTGCGGCGCTTGCGGTAGATATTGGCGATAACTTTCCGTGATACTCCACACCGTTAGTTCCAAAGCCGTGGCCACCAGATCGGGGCAACTGACTTTTCGGAATTGCTTCATCATGGCTCGAGCCAGGGGTTCGCCAAAAAGTTCACGGCCTGTGGATTTGGGTGGGGCCAAATGAAAATATGGCATGGCTTCGAGCTTGTGCATCAGCGGCCGGTGAACCCGCCCCGCCGCCGCCAATCGCCCGCCCTGGTCATACGTCATCTTGCCTCCGGTTGACAGTGTGACAAAGGCGTCCATGAGCATATTGGCGGGGCCGGTATCAAAGGCCATTATTTCCTGCGTTGCCCCGCGTGGCGGCAAATAGGTCACATTGGCAATACCGCCCAGATTCTGGATGCAGCGCGTGCGTCTGTGGTGTGTCAACAGCAGTTTATCCACCAGCGGCACCAGCGGTGCCCCCTGTCCGCCCACCGCCATATCCGCCGGCCGAAAATTTCCCACGGTGCAAATCCCCGTCAACGCGGCAATGACCGTGTTATCCCCAATTTGCAACGTGCTGCCCGATTGACGCTCCGGCGATGGGGGCAGATGGCAAATGGTCTGGCCATGACTTCCGATGGCAATAATTTTTGATTTATCCACGCCTGCCTTTTGCAGAATGTTGTTGGCAGCACCGGCGAATTCCCGCGCTGTGAGCATATCCAGTTCGCAAATTTCCGCGGTGGCCGTTTTGCCCGGTGCCATCACTGCCAGAAGTCGCTTCCGCAATTCCCGCGGCCAAGCCTGCTGATGATGCACCAGCACCGAAGCCTTCGGAGCACCGCCGGTGTTGCGCAGGCGGACCAGGGCGGCGTCAATACCATCTACACTCGTGCCGCTCATCAGACCGATATACAAGCCGTTGCGAATGGGAATATTTTTCAATTTCGTCATGCGTAAGATTCCTACGTATGTGCTGCCAGTTCGGCCAGCGTGTGCTTTTTTCCCCACTCTGTTTCCAGGTCATAAAACTCCCGCAGCCGCGGACGCTTTAACACATCCGGTTCCGCCGTGCTGACCATGGAATCGGCCAACGTATGGCACCGCTCTGAGACCGCGTGCATAAGTTCCTGAACCGTAATTGCTTCCGGCGCTTTGGCCAGAACATATTTTCTGGGCTGGGAGCCTACCGCCAGAATTAACCCCGCCCTGGCCAAAGATGAAAGCATTTCTTCCGCCGGTTCCACCGCCAGACCCAACTCATCGGCGGCACTTTCCGCGGTGAGCTTCTTCCCCTCATGAAAACGGTGCACCATCAGAATGGCCACGGGCAAAATCCAACGGCTATCGGTTAACGTGGTTTTCTGCCCCCGGTTCATGAGAAATCGCCGTTTGAGTATGGGGAAAAACTGGATGATAAAGGCCACTTCCAGGCCGATAAGCAAAAAATTCCACGTCAAAAATATCCACAGCATAAACAGGGGAATCAGGCCCAGATTGCCATACCATTTGCCGTAGCCCGCCACATCATGGACATAAAATCCAAAGCCAATTTTCCCTGCCTCCCACAGAAATGTCGCCGCCAATGCACCAATCGCCGCGGCCCGCCACCGCACCTGCGCGTTGGGAATTAATTTATAAATAACGAGTATCAGCACCCAGTCTCCGGCATAACTGGCCAGAAGACCAAACGGGGTAAATTCCGCACCACCCACATGCAGCGACCCGGCTATTGCAATAAATTTGGCCGATGCAAAAAGGGATGCGGCAATCGCCAGCGGCCCCATGGAAAGTACACACCAATAAAGCGTAAATTTGCGCGGCCACGGGCGCTTATCCGTGACGCGGTAAATGTGATTGAAGGCATTTTCAATCACATTCATCAAAGCAATGGATGCCCACAACAGGGTGATAAATCCCACCGCACCGGTCCCCGGTGACCGCAGGACCGTCCGCATTTTGTCAATCTGCCGGATAATGGTCTGAACGATAAATTGGGGCCTGGTCGTCGCCCCGCTGCCGCCCCGGTTGGAAAGCTGCGTTAACCCCAGGCGATGTACCAGCGACATTTCTTCATGGAGTATCTGATTCTTGGCCAGCACCAGCGACATCACCACCAGCACCAGCACCATGATCGGCAAAAGGCTGAAAAGTGTGCTGTAGGTCATCGCCGCCGCCTGCTGACCCGTGCGATCATCGGCCATTCGAACGCGCAAAATTTTCCAACCGATCCGCAGATTGGAAAACCATCGCGATGCTCGCCCAGGTTTCCCGGGATTCATGGATTTATCCGGCAAAGAGGTCGCCGCCTCCGACATAAATTTTCTCCAGAACCGTCACCGGCCAATACCCCGACCATCGCCGGAATCTCCCGCATGATAACCGATGGAGCCAAATTTTAATGTGCCGACACTTGCCAAGGCCCTGCCCGGAACACTATATTCACGTGGCGGTGAAGAGTAGTACCTGATTCGAGGGTTGATTGAAAGGCCTTATTTCTATGACCGCCGTAACAAAACCGGATTCCAATTTATTCCCCGCCTCGCAACGTGCCAATCTTGCCGGATACATTCGTCTGCGGCTTAAAGCCCTGGGCCTGGCCTCCATCAATGAAGACCACCACGATGGCGCGCTGGACGAATTGGCGGATGGGCTTCTGGCCAATTTCCGCCAGAAAAGCCGACTGCTGAAAGACTATCGCGTCCCCGTAGATCAGCGCATAGAATCGTTTTTAAACCGTCAGCTTGGCCCCCTGTCTCAACCGCTGCGTCTGCCCGCCTTGACCTTCAGCCTTAATCGCCCCGGCATTGCCCGGGAACTTTCTCTGCCCCGCCATAGCGATCATATTGAAAGCTCCTACGTGTCAAGTTATCGCCTGCGCAACGGTGTTCTGCACAACCCGCGCAGCGACCGCAGGACCACCAAAGGAACATTTCACGTTACAGATTGCGGCCTGCCCGTACCGGCGGACAAAATTGCCGTGCCCCCCGCAGTTTACGCGGCCTTATTTCAGCAGGCTCTTAATCCGCCCCGTGACTTGCTCACACTGCCGTACACTGTCGATGTGCCCGGCGGCGTGGCGGTCTTCTGCTCACTGCTGTTGCGGCCCATCGTTGTACCGGAAGTGCCGGGCGTAAGTCCCGAAAAAAGAATGGAAATTCATTTTTTCGCCCCCGGCAGTCTGGTCAGCAATCTGGATTTCGTTGAGTCCATTTTTGGTAACGCGGGCGACCCGGCCCTGCCGGAAAATGATGCCGCATTGGATGTTGAACACTGGACCGGCCACACCGGCTGCGTCATACTGGCCCCCCACCTCACCCAATGCACAAAAAAACAACTCGGCCTGCCCCATTGGGATCATGCCACAGATCGGCAAAAGCGCGACGGCATGTGCTGGAAAACGGCGGATGAGCGTTATAATGATGGGTCAGCGTTTAAGCTTACCTGCCGCAGCGCCGCCGGCGTGATGGTCACACTCATTGCCGACAACTACTACGGCTACTGTAAAAAAGAAGTGAAAACTCAGATCAGCTTTGCCGCTGACCTGCTGGGCAACGCCGAAGAGGAACACGCCGGCGGCGCGGTGGCCTTTGCCAGTTACAGCCTGGGCACCGAATACACGCACCGCGAAAAATACTGGAACGGTCGAACCTTTGAAGATGTGATGCGGGATTATGGCACCATCATGACCGTTATGCCGGAAGGGTATGGCATTGATAAACGCTATCCGGACATTATTTACCTGCCCCACGAAGTTCACATGGATTTATATAAACTTCTCATAACGTGGAAAAAGGATGGCAAGGAACACCATATTCCTCTGCTGGCGGATAAAATATATTTGACTCCTTCCGGGGAAAAGCTCTTTCTTAATAAGCATCCCGGCTCCGAGAGATTCCGGATTGTTGTCACCACCGCTGAAGGAACTTTCTGCCATAAGCCCTGCACGGTCAGTGGAGGGGGCAAAAGCGAAATCAGTAAAAGCCTCGCGGATTACATGATCTATGGCCCGATTTACATCAATAACCTTGAAGCGGACCTTCATGAAGTACAGGCCATTCTCAATAAAGATCATTCCGTCCGCTGGGTGGCCGGTAAGCAACCGCATGATTATGCCGCGACGGCCAGCCGCCCGATTCTCAGTCCGCGCCGGTCTCTGGGCAGCGTTATTAAACTCCTTACGCCCAGTGCGGATTACACCGATGAATACAACCGCTGGCTGACCGCCATTCCGGTTAATATTCTGGCCTTGGTATTTCTTATCAAGCGGCTGTATCAGCCGGAATGGGGCGATAACTGGCGGCATCATTTTTCCGTGGATATTATCAATGGCGAATTGGGCCATGAACTGAAAATGGACGACCGCAAGGCTGCGGGAACGTATTTGCGCGTGGGCCTTTTGCCCAATGGCGCGTGGAACACCTTTAAAGTCCGGCAGGATTTTTTTCCCGCCGCCAAGGTGCAGATGGAGGATGACATCACCGCGTCCACGGTAATTCCCGCCCGCCTGTTGCCCTTCCGTATCAGTTCCACCGACGCTCCATCGGTCAAATTAACCATTAACGCCGAAACGCGATTATTCCAGCGACCGGATGATGCGGTTTATCCCGGCTTGGATAAACAGACCGAAATAGATATGGCCAAGGATGACAATTTCCTTTCCAACTATGAACCGCTGGATTCCGCGGCGGTTGGGCAGATCGTGGATCGAATCACCGAATTTGACGCCTATACCGAACCACTTAAACGCATGTTACGGCAAGCCGCCAACAGCGGACGCGGCTATGTTGTTTCCTCTGCGCATCCGCGGATTGTGGATGGAAAACCCAGCAAAAATCCACGCTATCTTCAGTACCGGCCGGATTTGGCCCGCCCACGGGAGACATACCTTGCCCAGATGGGCGTCCGCCTGGCTAGAGCGCTGCCGCTGAATGTGCCCATTGTATTCCCGGTTGACGCAGTACTTTTGGGCCGCCGTAACAATCCGCCCGATACCAAAGCGGGCATTCGGGCCTTGGCGGTATACAACCCCATCCATTATCAGGAATTGCCTGAACTATTTATGGATTTTATCTGCTCGCTCACTGGAGCCAGCCCCTCCACCACCGGTGCCGGAAGTGAGGGCGCCTTAACGAAGGGTCCTTTTAACGCCCTGCTAACCACCGCCGATCTCAACGCCGCTTTAGTCAGTTACGTGCTGACGGATCTGGCCGGATTTTCTTCCGCGGCAGGCTACGCCGGCCCCAAGCGCCGCTTTGGCCATGACATCAGCCTGCTGATTCCCGAACTCTGGTGTCGGCTCAAGCCGCAGGAACGCAATCCCGCGTTTCTCATTGCGGGCGGATACCTTGAGAAAATGGAAGATTTTGAATACGAAGGCAAAACCATACCCGCCAGCCGTCTGGGCTATCGCGTTACTGCACGCTTCATGCGGACATTCCTGGGCCGCATTTTTGATAACCCGGCCCGCGTGTTTGATGATGCCGTTCTCAAGCCGGAACTTCAGGGGCTGGATGTATTTGTGGATGGCATTATGAACATTGCCGAAGCCCAGCAGCGCGTGGCGTTGCAATATTTTGAAGATGGCTCGGTGCAGTTGGCGTGCCCGCCGATTCAGGCGATTTTGCACATCATGGCCCATGGCCATTTTGAAGGCAAAGATATTCGCCACCCGGAAATCCGCCGCATGTTCACACGCGATCAGGTCATGTCCAGTGACTGGTATAAAAAACGTCTGGCCGCTAAACAAATGGTGGATATCAACCTGTGGACCCGCCACGTGGCCTACCTCAAAGCCTATATGGAGCAAACCAGCGATGAAACCGGTCTGGAGGAATTACAGCTTTCCACCCGCCTGACCAAAGCCCAGGAGCAACTCGCCATTGTCAGCCGGGGCGGTTATCTTCAATCTCTGATTGGCACCATCGGCGTGGACCCGTGCCTGTATGGCCCGGCGTAATGAGGACGTGGCATGACCGCCCGGATTATTGACGGCAAATTACTGGCTGCACAAATCAGAGAGCAGGTTTCCAGCGACGTTCAAGCCCTGAAGGCGATGAATCGGTCCGTACGCCTGGCCGCCGTTCTTGCCGGCAGTTCCCCGGCCGCCCGCGTGTATGCTGATAATCAGGCCCGCACCTTTGCCCAGGCCGGCGTGGAGTATGAACTTCATGAACTTGGGGATCACATCACGCAGGCGGAACTTGATTCCGTGCTGGCCACGCTGGCCAAAGACACTGGCGTTACCGGCATCATGGTACACCTGCCCCTGCCGCCGCACATTAACACGCAGCAGACACAATATCATATCGACATATTAAAAGATGTTGAAGGCGTCAACCCCGCCAATATCGGCAATGTGCTCTATGGACACCCCATCATCGCGCCCTGCACCGCCCTGGCGGCAGTGGCCCTTATTGACACGACCGGTGTACCGTTGCAGGGAGCGGAGGTTACCGTGGTCGGTGCCAGCCGCATCGCCGGCCGCCCCGCCGCACTTTTGCTTACCGAACGCGGTGCCACCGTCACCGTCTGCCATATTCACACCCGTGATCTGGTTCGGCACACCCGACGCGCGGAAATTCTGGTCGTCGCCGTGGGCAAACCGGGACTCATTCAACCCTGCCATGTCAGCCCCGGCGCGGTGGTGATCGACATTGGCATTAATCGCATTACCGCAACAGATGCCGCCGGCAAGAGCGTCACGAAAACCGTCGGCGATGTTGATTTTCAAGCGGTATCCGAAACAGCCTCATGGATCACCCCAGTCCCCGGCGGCGTCGGCCCCGTCACCATCGCCATGCTCCTGAAAAACACCGTCCGCGCCGCCCGCCTGGTCCACGGCCTGGACCAGCCGTTCTAACGTCCCAGTAAAAAAGCAGTAAAAAAGCGGTTGCCGCCCGTGGCTGCGCATTCTATAATCACAGCTATGGATGTGGTAATTTCCATTCCCGATCAGGTGGCCGACAAGCTCCGCTGCCGCGCCAAAGCCCACGGCCAGCGTCTGCGCACCTACACCTCCAAAATCGTCCTGCAGGCCGTCCAAGGGCCTATGGCCCCCGTGCAGCGGGATTTCGCCCGCAGTGGCATGACCGAAAAACAATGGCTCGATCTGGGCCGCGATCTGCTGGACAAAGTCCGGTCGGAGAAAAAGGGTTGACCACACCGCCGCCCAGGGCCTTCTATGACGCCATGGTGATGCTCCAATGGGCCGCCCTGCCGCCCCAACGTCAACATACCACGGTTACCGCCTTGTCCTCGGGTCAACTCCGCCTGGCCATGAGCCGGCAGATGCTGGAGGAATTACGCAACCTTTTCTTCCGACCCGAACTTCAGGCCCGCCTGCCCAGCCTCACCCCACGACACGCCGCTGCCATCCTGCAAAAGGCCCTCGAATCGGCCGACTGGTTCGAGAGTATCCCCCAACTCCACCTCCTCCCATTGCACTCCAAGGATGATCATCTTTTTGATCTGGCCATCGAAGCGGAAGCGGTCTACCTGGTCACTTGGGAGAAGCGCCTGCTCAAGCTCCGCAACGCTCATACCCCTGAAGCTAAGCGGCTACGCCAACTCGCCCCCCAACTGAAGATCCTCACGCCCGGCGAACTGGCCGGAACGCTCAAGCTTAAAGTCCCGCCTCCGTAAATAACCTCGTAGGCAGCGAAATGGGGCCGGCCTCCCGCCGGCCGGAACCCCTTGCGTTTGCACCGCGCACTCGCGAAGTTATACAACAGATTCTCACGTCCCAGAACGTAATTTTTGTGAACAGCCTCGCTGAGTACTTCTTGCTCCCCACCGTCGGAAATCCCCGTTTATCCGTCCCAAGTACGTTCTTGGGCTCGTATCCCTGAGCAACTTCCGATCGGGTTGGCGTGTCTGGCAAATTCCCATCCCGTTGCGCAAGAAATGCCCCGCTTGTGGCCCAGTTTCCGCAAGGGTACTCTCCGTGGCAAATGCGAATTCACGAAAGCTGTATGCGCAAAGCGGCCACACGCCGCCACCTGTCTCCCAAGATCAGAGGGCTTCATGGCTTCCACTGCCGCTGGGATATCTCTCCCGTCGCAACGACCTTTATCCCGATTGCCATCGGGAGACTTGTCCCGATACATCGGGACTGGAACACTTCGCTTTTGCACGGCGTACCTGGGGGCGCTTGGGCCGCTGTAATCAAAACAAGAAGATGCCTTGAAATTAACTAGTTGTTACGTGTTGTAGGAGCCGACCATGGCCCATGCTCGTCACAGTCAAACATCCGCCATTCACCTGCTCGATGTCGTCGCCCTGACCGCCGATCGGCCCGACAAGGGCTTGTTGCGCGGCCAGGTGGGAACGGTCGTTGAAGTTCTGGCCCCCGGTGTATTTGAAGTCGAATTCTCCGACGATCAGGGCA
>JAKBCC010000137.1 GCA_021808105.1 Planctomycetota bacterium | reverse complement strand
CGGGCAAAGTTCCAGACAACATAATTCCAGCCCGGTGAAACATCGGCAAACGACCAGTAAGGATTGCCGCCATTGACGGCAAGTCGCACATCATACCGCCCGAAGAAATGCGCTGCCGCGGATTTGGGAACATAGACCCACAGGGAAATTTCACGGTAATGCTGGAGATTGACCGGCTTAGATAAAGGAATAACAATCCCCGGCCGCACGCCGCCCAGCGGATGTTTATTTTTCGCTTCGTTGGCAATGACTTCCATGCTGCCCGAACCGGAGTGGATAAATTTTGGATTGGTATTGAGCTTCAGACTCACGCCGGAACCAAAGACCTTGATCCCCTGCAAAGATTGCGGCGAATTAAATCCTGCCAGAACTTTTCGAGTAGTAACCCCTCCCGCGGCGGACGCCGGGGCAACGCCAACGCCAACGCCCGCCAGCACGGAAACAGTAAACACAACACAAGACGTTTTGAGAGATCGCATGGAAACTCCTTTAGCATCAGCCCCGCGATTACCGCGTGGCAACATTTTTTTCCATCTCTCTCCATCCATTTAATTGCAACCGCCGACGGATGCGTCAACGGCTTCCATGGCTCCAAAAGCTCTGCCCGCTCAATTTCGCCTGGCGGGGTTTAAGATAGACAACCACCTCACATCACTGGAAGTTTTTTCCTCATACGTATCAAACTCTGTGGCAGGTTCGATTAAAATTTCACGATTATTCTGCCGCAGTTCATGAGCTAATTTCTCTTTCAAGAAGCCTTTAATGCGGGCCGCCAAAAAAGAATATAGAAGCATTGATTCGAGATTGCAATAAAATTCCGTGTTGCAAATTAAATGGTAATTAATTGATCTTTTGGGGGCGTTCAAGGGTATTTTCAGAAAACGCTCAGCCGCAGGTGGGGCGCGGCAACTACGGCCTCGGAGCCGGTGCTCGTTAACCACGACGCGCCCGCCGAGCACCGGATGCTAAATCCGGTGGTGGATCCAGTGCCGCCAACCAACCACCGGGTTATCACCACGGTGCTCTGTGACGCAGTTCCCCATCCCCAAGTCGCCCTGTGAACCGTTGCTTTATGGCTCGACGGGTATCGGTGGGACCGGTACCTCCGGTTTGTTGCGCGAAACGATTCGCTGGATAAACGCTTTCACCGCCGGATAAAAGGCGTAGAAGTATATGCCCAGCAACGCCGTAAGCTGTGGCTGCCAAAAAAACAGCAGCACCAACAGCACCAGACGCACCACGTAGGAAAATGGACGCCGACCACGCAAATACTGATTGATCACATGCGGATACTCAATTCTACTGACCATCAGAGCCGATAACGCCAGCAAAATCACCGGCATTAAATACGGAAACGCCCCGCCCACCGCCGATTGCACAAAATCCGGTACGTGAAAGGGCAAAAAGTGCGAGGCGTTGGGCCGCAAGGCCTCGAAAAAAATGACCGTAGCGCCTACCACGCCCGCCGCCCCCGGCGAAGGCAGGCCACGGAATACCAGATGCGATTCCACACTGTGCGCGTTATGGGCATTAAACCGCGCCAGGCGCAAGGCGGTGCAGGCCACATAAATTGCCGCGATCATCCAGAAAAACCGCCCATCCACATTCTGCGCCAGCGGATTAATTAATTCTCCCGCTGTGACCACCAGAAGATGCGCAATAAGTTTCAGGCTTAAAAACGCCGGCACAATTCCGAAGCTAACCACATCCGCAAGAGAATCCAGTTCCGCGCCAAAATCACTGGTGGCACGGGTTAAGCGGGCCATGCTGCCGTCCAGCATATCAAATACCATCGCCCCAAAAATCAGATACCCCGCGATCGTAAACGCCCCGCCTGTATCCGTCTCGCCCCCCACCGGCAATGACGCGTACCAGATGGCGGAAAATCCGCACAGCAAATTCCCCAGCGTCATCAACGTCGGCAGCACGGAAATGCGCCGGCGCAGTCGGCCATGAACCGACTGCTTCCGCAACCAACGTGGATCACGATAACGCATGGCAGGCCGATCTGGTTTATCTGAACGCAACATTCTTACATCAATAATACCCCATCGCCCCCCCATAACGCTACCGGCTTTAACATTATCGCCACCCGTGATCACCTATAACCCGCCCATGACCATCAGCATTAAGGAAGACCTGCTTTTATCCCAACCACTGGAGTGGTCCGCCACGGGCTACCATATTATCCGTAAATTTCAGGTAACCGGTTTATCGGAATATTCGCCCACCCAGCGACCCATTATGGCGGTTACCGCCACGGACAGCGTGACGGGTTTTGTCATCCCCGCCATCGGGGCGCAACATCCTGACCAACCCAATGCGGTGGTGCGAAATATCAAAGCCCACTGCCAGGGGTATGACTGCTTTGATGTTGTATGTGAATATCAGTGGGATGCCTATCCCACCAATTATTTGAAAAGTTTTAATGCCGGCCTGGTGCAGGTGCTGCGACATTATGACGCCAATAATAATCTCGCCACCGTCAGCTATACGCCCGCCGGGGGCACCGCGCAAAGCGAAGTAGCCGACTTGCACCGCCTGATTCTCAACGCCACCATCAGCTTTCACTTTCTGCAAACCGCAGACCCGGAAGCCCTGACTCTTTCCTACGCCGGACTGGTCAACAGCGTCACCTGGCGAAACTATCCGCCGCGGACCTGGCTGTGTCTGCCCATCACCGGCAGCACCCAGGATGGAGTCTGGTACCGCAACACTTATTGTTTTGCCTACAATCCGGAAACCTGGGATCAATATGCGGTATTCAAAAATGTCGATGGATCCATTCCGCCCGACATCGCCGCAACGATCGTCACCGATGGTTCCGCCACCAGCGGCAACGGCTGGAGCCGATTTATTGTATTTGGCCAAACCGATTTTAATACCGCATTTCCCTTAATCACCTGATCGGGAATTTCTTATGCAGCCCGCTATACCACATTGGTCCGCTCAGAATGAACCCTGGCAAACCATTGCCCGGCAGATCAACCGCATCGTCGATGCCGTGAATACCGATTCATCCCTTCTGGCGGCCGAGGGATTAAACACACAGCGCCTCACCAGCGCGGGCACCGCCATCAGCGGGCAGCGGCGGCATATCGGTTATCCGATGGTGGTGGTAACGGTCACAGCAACCGATACGGGTGCGGGAAAATATGCGGGGCATGTATTTTCGGGCAATTGCACCGCGGCCGCCACGACCAGCATAAACATGCCCGAGGGGCTGCGGGATTCCGGCAATACCAATGCTCTGATATTAAACATTGCCGAAGGTGCATTCGGGCATCGCCTGCTGTTGGGCAGTTTTCATGTGGGGTTAAAAGCGGGAATAACCGCCGAGACGCCGCCGCGCATGATTGTGCTTATTGATTCCGCAGGGCCGGTGATCTTTCCCGTGCTGATCAGCCGGGACGGCGGAGCCGATGGCACGCAAACAGCACCGGCCACCTGGACCTACAGTGTCTCCACGATAGACGGTGCCACATCGCTTGGAACATCGCTGACTTTGACGCGGCCACGTCCCAACGGCTCAATGGTTCCCCAGTCCGGCAGCCCGGCGTATGGGACAGCGTTCTGTGATTCCTCCGGCATTGTTCACCTGTGGGATGCGGGCGAAGTCCAAAATACGACAGCGTGCAGTTGATGGCAGGAAATCTCGTACAACTCAATTCCTCCGGGCAGCTTGTTCTGGCAGCCTCCGGTGAAGGCTTGCCGGGAACCGCCGGGGCCATCGTGCTGCAATCTGCATCGCAAAGCTGCTGCTGCGGCACCGCCGGTTACACCAACCCCTGCGCCAACGCGCCCAGCAGTTTAGCGATTGTCAATTACACCGATACGTACTTTACCCCATGTCCCGATGCCACACCTGCGGTCCCGGGAGATTGCGTCTGGGATGGAGTTTTTGATTATTTTGATCCGCAAGCCTGCTCCTATTCCAACCGCTACTGCTTTGACGGCAACGGCTGTTTTGATTGCAGCTTCCATGGCGCACGCATGTGGGAATTCCAGCCGCCGGGAATTTCCAGTGTGTGGTACAGCCCGGCAAGCAAAACATTTCTTATGCAGATTACCGGTCAGAACGGCCAGAATTCCGGCGAGATTGTCTGGCAGGGCAGCAAAGCCACCGGCCCGGGTTTCACCGGAATCTATACCCGCACCGGCGGATGCGATACCCGTGCGACGGTAGAAATTGGATAAGGCATGACCAGCAATACGGCAAATTTTCACAGACGTTCCAGCCCCAGCCGTTGTCGCCACTGGTATGAGTGCGGCATCCTCGGCGGCGGATGCTGCCGCCAGGGCCGCTACGGCGGCAAGCCAAGTCTGGGCACTTGCCGTGTGTGTCCCTCTTATTCCGGCCGCCCGCGCGGCTGGGGCGATATTGTCTACCTTTTTGCCAACCCCATCGCCCGAATATTAAATGCCGTGCTGTCCCGAAAATCAAAAACCCCCCTCGCCCCCAATTGCCGCTGCGCCCAAAGACGCCGTGAATGGAACGCGGGACGGGGAGGCAGGAGCTAGAAGTTAGGAGGCGGCCGAGGTTACAGGTGACAGGTGACAGGTTACAGCGTAAAACACGCGGAAAAGGTGTCAGGGAAAAGGTGTCAGGTACCTTTTATTAGGGGTGGAGGAGTCAGGAGTTAGGAGTTAGAATTTGGGAGCGCTTCGCTTTTATAATGGGCAAGACGTCCAGTAAATGCCCTTCGTTTACCTCAGTTGCGTCCTTGTGAATCAACGTCTTCCAGATTCGAGATTCCGGTATTGACCAGCACACGTAGCAATTGCAAGGCTGGCAGGCTTACCAGCCCAGCGGAAGGGCCACGGCGAGATGTTTACCGGTGATACGTTCAGACTACAAGATGCTTGGGCCACTGCCTGGCCTCAAGACCCGTACGGAGATTTTCCGGCCTTGGGCCGGCTTCCCGGCTGGCGGGTACGCGAATAATTCGCGGTAACGCATTACGGAATTCTTCCAAGCCATTAAGCAGGCTCGCGTCCCGGAGCCGACTGATTGCACTCGGGTTTAAGATGATTTCATGGGTAGAACGAATACCAAGCAGGCCGTTATCGTAGGCGGAATGGTGCAGGCGGCACAGTGCGATCCCATTATCAATGTCATCAGTACTCCTGGGATGGCTAACCGGGATAATATGAGCTGCGTCGACTAACTTCAGCGCGCAGCCACACACTGCGCAGCAATAGGAATATGCCTGAAGGACTTGCGGTCTGAATCTGGATTCCCGAAAAGCTCGCATGGTCTCTACAAGCTCCAGCCTGCGGATTGTTTCATTCTCCGATCCCGAGGACTCTATTATCCTTTGTTCGCTTTCCGGCGCGGGGCTGACCAGATCGTGGACTAATTGCGCTCCGGTGTCGGTATCAGTATTGTGGAGAGCCTCTCCATTTTGAATGTACCAAAGCAACGATGGGGAATCGACCGCCACCACCACTTCCCTACCCTCGGCGGAAGGGCGCAGAAATGTTGCAATTCCATCGCGCGTAGCCTGTTCCAGTACATCCGCACGGATCTGAAGACTTGGTGATCGTGACGAGAAGTTTCGGTGCCGGCGCGGATCCCAGAACGCGTATACGCCGAACTCATCGCTCCACCCGCCGACGATGGTTCTCATTCCCGGCCGGAGTGGAAATTGGCTAACGTTTGTCAACTGGATCCGCCTTTCGTTGGCAGGCCGAACGGCGGGGCCGCCTCCCCCGGGCGTGATTGTCCAGAGAAAGATACAACAGAACGTGGTGTTATCAGGCCCCAGGATTCGCAGCTGTAATGGGCGCTGGGAAGTCTCGTCAGCGCGGAGAATCGTCGCGCCAGACCGCTCGACGGTGGCTATGAAATTTGCGATTAATTTCGGGAACGGTATTCCTCGCAAGCTCAGATCTCCGTAAATAGCGTTTCTGGCAACGACCCAGACGGTCGGGTTAACAATGGGCCGTCCTCGAAGCGAGCAAGTGAACCGTTGAGATAGTCCAAGTTCAATTCACATGTTATCCAGGATCGCCGTTTAGATTCACAGACCGCCCCGGTCACATTACTACCTCCGAATGGGTCCAGCACCACATCACCCTTATCGGTCAAGAAATCGACAAAAAACCCGACCAGCGATTCGGGATATCTTGCCGGATGAGCCTTAATGCCCAGTTCTCTGCAACGACGAAGATAGCGGCTGTTTGACTCAGTATTTGCTATGGTTAACACATTGGGAGGAATTGCGCCGCCGTTGTCTTTTCCAAAATGCTCGGAGATATCATGGCCGGATGGGCGCTTTTTTGCTTTGTATCCGTTACGAATCAGGTTTTTCATGCTTTCGCTATACGGCTGTAGAACTTTGCGGTTGTCGGCCTTCGGATATTCGGTTTTACCAAACCACCAAACCAGGTTAACCGCATCCTTGACCCGGATCCGGCGGACTGCGACCCACTCCGCCGGAGTTGGCAATTTAGCGGGGTTAACCCAATAAAACTCTTGGGCGAGAAAAAATTCTCTGGAAAGCATAACTCCCAATTCGAAATGGTAGGTGCTTCTTACCGGCACGCCCGGCACCCACGCGCCGCCTATGTCGAGTACAAAGCTACCCTGTGGTTTTAAAAGTCGCTTGATTTCAGAGCAAAATGGCATAAACCAATCGAGATATCTCTCCACAGGCTCGTTGCCGTACTCCTTCTTCCGGGTAAGGGCAAACGGTGGTGATGTTATCACAAGGTCGAGGCTTGAACTCGGCATTGCCTTCAGCATCTCCATGGAATCAATGTGAAACGCGGCCCCCAAGCCGGTTGTGTAATATGGCTGAAAGCCCGCAAAATCCCAGATATTTTGTAGAGGCTCGGGAATGCCACTTGTCGCCTGGTGCAGCTTCGGCATAAGATTCACTCCTGTTTTGGTTCTCGTTCCGGCCTCAATCTCCGATTAACTCTATCCTAGCCATCGCTTTGAGTAAACCGAAGGCGTTTGCGGCCATGCTCACCGCTATTGGCATCACACGCGGTTCGGACGAGGCTTCCGAAGTATCTTTAAGTTTCAGATTCCAGTCGCAGGCTTTCGCCTTAAGTTGCTACGTCGCGCAAGCGACAAATCTCGCGACAATCACCCCAATCCGATCGGGTGCTTCTTCATGCGGCAGATGGGATAAATCAGGGAAGCTGTGAAATTCAACATGCGGCAGGCTTTGGCGCAGGCGCTCGCCCGTGCCTGCGGCTAATAGCTTGTCCTGTTCTCCCCATATTACCAGCACTTGCTGTGGCAGCCTGCCGGTGTGGTCCAGATAGTGCCGCACTTCGGCGTCGCGTTCGGGCAAGTGGCGGATTAAATCCAGAAGTCGGCGGCGGTTGGCGGCAGGCCGCATATTCTCCTGATATATGGCCAGCAATTCCGGATCGGCTTTCGACGGATCCACGTAACCGATGGTCGTGAGACCCCAGACCAGGTTTTCCGGTGCCGTCAATCGCATGATAAGTGGCCCCAGCACGGGCACGCGAACCAGGCGGTAAAATGAGGGGAGCGTTTGCGGAAAAATAGCGGGATTTAATAACACGATGCGATTGATACGCTGCGGAAAATCAACCGCAGCCATCAGGCTTAATCCGCCGCCCAGGCTCGAGCCGCCGATATTGATTTTCTCCAGGCCCAGCGTGTCGGCAATGCGCATGATCGCATGGGTCAGCACCCGCAGGCTCATTCCGCCATCGGGCCACGATCCTGCGAAGGTAAAGCCGGTGTAATCCGCCACGATGACATCACAGACCGCCAAAAGATGTCCGCAAATGCCGCGAAACGATGCCGGATGCAACCCCAAACCATGCAACAGCAGCAGGACAGGTTTGGGTCTGTTGGAAGATCGCAGAATTTTCAGCGGCATATTCCAATCGCCATTGGGAACATAATAGGTTACGCCATTGGTAACTTGCGGATCAGATTCAAAGCGAAAATCGGCGGCATGTCGCACAGGCGAGCCGAAGGCGAAAAAACTCATGGGAACGCTTTGGGCAGCTTTGATATTCAAATCCGTTGGTAATGCGCCATCCATCATGCAGGATTTTATACCACCCCGCAGAAAATTAAGAAATTCAGGGCTTTTGTATCGTGAAATATTTTCATGCGCCAAGTCGCTATTCCCATTTCGATGTATAGCCTGTATGTTAGGTTTTTGTTTGGTATGCTCGGGAAGTGAATAAATGGAAGCGCGTATGTATAAAACCGACTTAATGATCAGTGGTTTCCCCATGGAAGCACAGGCTGTGGCATTGTTGCCCGTGCCCTGGCAGACCTGGGGATCCACCCTGCTGGGGTGGATTCAACAACGCGGCCAATTGCCGGCGATTATGGAAAAGCTGCCGCGCCGCCCCCTGGTGCATTTCCGCACGCCGCAGGTTGCCAACTCGCCGCAGCACACGACAACCGACCAGCTCGATGCGATGTACCAGGCTTGGAGAAATGCTCCAACCATGCAAACGCGCCGGAAGGCACTGGGCGATCTGACGCAGGCCTTCACGCCTTTGATCCGTGCGACCATCCGGCACTGTCAAAATTCCGCTGTGGTAGATCGGGCCGATCTGGAGCAGGAAGCATTTGTCGGCCTGCATGACGCCCTGCACAGCTACGACCCGCGACGGGCGATCACGCTGGCAGGTTTTGTACGCTGGCGAATTGTCGGAGCGGTTTTAGACGCCCGGCGAAAATGGATCCGGCAATCCCGCTGCACCCGCGCGGGCGATCTGGCGGATGTAAGGACTGAAACAGCAACTGCGAAACCCGACACTGTTTCCGAAACTCCTAACGTGGAATTTGAGGATACGTTCACAGTGCTGACACGGGGCTTATCCGCACGGGAAATATTTATTTTGCGGCGCGTCATTCTGGAAGACCAGACCTGCCGGCAAATCGGGCAGCTCATGGGCCTGCATCACGGGCGGGTGGGACAAATCTACCGCGGAGCCATTGCTCATCTGCGCGACAATCCGCGCTCCCACCAGCTTCTCGAAGCCGGTGGAGGTTCCAGGTTACGGGTTACAGGTTCCAGGTTCCGAACGAAGGAATTACCTGCGATTGCCAACGCTACGCTTTTATAAAGTGCAATCTGAATTTTTTAGTTTCGTTTTTTTGGAGATACTGTTATGACTGACACACCCGCCCTGCGCCTGGAATTAAATCATCTGTTACGGGATATTCCCGCCAACCGGGACCGGATTTATCTGGCTATGCATGACTTGGCGGTATGCAAAGCCAAGCGAATTCATTTCCAAAATCTTCAGGACCGGGAGGATACGGTTTCTGAGGCTGTGATGTATGTGATGACCCGCCTGCACAAATACAATTCCCAGCGCCATGCCGCATGCGCTTATTTCGGCCTCATGCTGCATCGGCAAATGATACGATCGGCCCGGAAAATTCAAGCGCGCTACATGACCCATGATGGCGTTTCCCTGTCCCACAGCGACAGCAGCGTTTTAGATTCCGCCCCCGCCCAGCGCCTGCCCCGCCGCACTGCCGGGCGGTGGCGGGACGCTCAGGTGCGTAATGTACAGGATCGGGACCGCGTCAAAGATGTGCTGGATGAGGCTTTGGATAAGGCCTGTAAATTTGCC
>JAKBCC010000136.1 GCA_021808105.1 Planctomycetota bacterium | reverse complement strand
TAATGCCTGAAACGCCTTTCGGTGCTACGGCAGGACCGGTGACTGGGACTAAGTCGTAACAAGGTAGCCGTAGGGGAACCTGCGGCTGGATCACCTCCTTTCTAAGGGATTTACTTAGAACACGGTCCCAATCGACCTCCTGATTTTAGTTTATCTAAAACACCAACCTATCCATGTAACATCGAGATGGCTAACCTTGCTATCGTTGACATGTCGCATTTGAAATCAATTTCTTCACAGCAATTGACTCATCAGGTATACGTTGGAAAATTGTCCCGAACGAAAGTTCGCGGCCAAAAATCGGTTGTCGTTGAGATGAGTGGAGCAATCCACCCGTGATCGTCAGAACTTTCTCGTCCGTTGGACTGTAATGTCTGTCGGGCCATCTGTGGTAACACAGTTTGGCGGCGTCCTTCTCTCCATGTAAATGGAAATGATACCCATGTTTATTTGACTTTTTGAAACCGGCCAAGGCTCACGCCTTGGCCGGTTTTTTTATGCGCATTCCTGGGAGCCTGTCCGAGTAATCGCTGGGCTTGCGATTCCGTGTTTTTTTTACTTCTTGGCAAAGCATCGCGTCATAGCACCGTGGTGATAACCCGGTGGTCGGTTGGCGGCACTGGATCAACCACCGGATTTGTCATCCGGTGCTCTACAGATGGTGAGGACACATGGCCACATTGAGTGAGCAATTTCACGACTACGGCACAACGACGGGGGTTACGGTTTTACTTCGCGGGGAGGTTATCCGGTGCCCCCGAATTCGTTCAACGTCTGTCGCATGGCCGAAGCGGGAGTATTGTTGTAAACCCGGCCGCCGATGCGATTGACAATGTGCGCGATCTGGCTACCCTTTTTTCCATTAAGCCAAATCGTTGTCAAATCGTGCAATTGAACCCCGTGGGCGGCAGGTGCCTCAATGGCGCTTTCACATGTAATGACGGCATCACGAAAATAGCAGTAAATTCCCAATCCCCAGGCTTCGTGGTCGGTGACAGTGTCCTTCACCTTATACGAGGAGTAGCCATCGGTACGGCCCGCCATCCAAGATGCCTGGTTGGGCGGGTCGTAAGGCATTTCTGATTGATACATGTACACGCGCCCGCCGTTGCCATTCCAAAGCGTCTGGTATTGCTCGTGGTGCTCATTGAATAGTCCATAACAGGTCACATCATCGCCGTTGACCACCAGTCCATGTTTGGTGGCATTGGTTTTCCAACCGACCCCATTGCCATGATCCGCCCGCCAAATCCAGATGTTATCCGTCACAACGTGGCGACTGTTAATAATAATTCCCACGTCGTTGCGACCTGCCGCCGGGCCGGCCGTTCGCACGGTTAAGTCATAAAGGAAGCTTGGGTTGGCTGAATGATCAGCCTCACTGCCAACCGGCCCCAGTTCAACCAGGCAGCGCGAGTTGACCGGACCAGCATCCACAATAAGCCCGGCAATGGTCACGCCGTCCACGTCAGCTACCGAAATGGCGGGTCGACCCGTCATGGCTTTGAGCGACGGCACAGCCACTCCCAGAAGTATTGTGTTTGGCCGCGGCACGTGCAGTGTGTCGTTTAATCTGTAAGTGCCTGGTGTAAAAATAATATGCCGGCCCTCGGCCAGTGCCTTGTTCAGGCTGGAAGCCGAGTCTTTGGCGGGGTTGGCGATATAAAACCGATTGATTGGAATTGATTCGCCCGGCGTCGGCCCTGAAGCCCACGATACTCCGGCCGTGTTGCGCCGCAGCGCTGGAACAAAGACCGCAAATTCGCCGGACCTGTCGACAATTATATAGGGCTTTTCACGAATCACCGGCGTCTGGTCAACCACCGTATACGCGGGATTGGGAAATGTGTTCCCCGGAGCATTTTGACATCCTACAAAAACCATGTTCCACACGGCGTTGCTCCAGTGCGACCACGTGCTGTTGCGCGACAACCATTGCTGCTGTGACGCCGGCGATACTTTGCCATCCACCACTGAATCAGCCAGAAATCCGCCGCTGGCGTAGCCCGCACCGCAATGACATGACTTCCACACATCGTAGAGGTCAAGATTGCCCTTCACGTGCAGGCGGCGCATCGGCGAGGCCTGGGACACCGCGATGCGCGTAGTGCCTCCGGTGGCCGATGGCCGTACCGCATAGTTACTTACTGTCCGCCAGAAGTTGACCAAGGCAGCTCCGGCGCTCCACTGCGCGTTGATGTTTACACCGCCGTCAATAAGCACATCGTCCGGATTTTTCCCCAACCCTGCGACTTCCGTGTAAAAGCCGACATTAAAATTCACTTTGTATGTACCAGGTTTGAAAAGGAATGCATACCCTTGCGATGCAAACTGATTCGACTCCATCTTTCTGAAAATAGCTCTGGCAATATGATTAATCCCCTCGGCGGGCATGTCCGCATCAAAAACGTAAACATTTTCACCGAAGATAGTCGTGTTGGCCCGAGAAAGGGACGCGGCACCTTCAGCGGTCGGCAATGCCTGTGCATCCGTTAGCGTAGGTGCCATAGATGCGACTGCGGCGGTGGACATAATTTTCATAAATTGTCGTCGGTTTGGCATTTCTTCTGTTGCTCCTGAAGACATAAGTTGCATTTTCGACTGCGCGTTGAGCGTAGCTTTCAACGCATCGGCTGTCAATGCAACTGTCAATGTAACAGTCACAACAGTTTACCATGTTCGACGCATAGGTTGCGATTTAATGGAGAACGCAGCTATGCCGGGACATCTCACCGAGCCCCAGCGGTCGCATTCGGGCTTGTTTTCCGATACTCCGGCACGGGGTAAACAGTCACCCGGCCGGGCCGCGACGAACCTCGCTCCGTCATACGCGGACCCAACCCCGTTGCCCTGCTGACCACGCCGGCTCAGCAAGCCCGCAACCCACTGGCAAGAAAGCCCATCGCCGCATGATCGTGATCCTTAAGGACCTGCCATTCGTACCTGACACCTTTCCCCGAGATGAAGAAAATGGCTTGCTTATTGAGAGGAGAAGGAACATACTTGCACGTATCAATAACATGATCGCGATGATAGGCGGCGGGTGGTTGTTGGTGGGTCCGCAGCCGAGGTGCGAACGGGCGTTGGGCCTAAATGAAAAGGAAGTGTGCTGCATGAACTGGAAGTTGGCGGTTGGAATCGTACTGATTGTATTGGGCGGGGCAGCTTTAGCGTTTAACGGTGTGACTTGGTATAGCCGCAAGCCCATCATTCGCATTGCCACGGTACACATGGATGTAACGGTCAAGCATAAACTGTTTGCCGAACCGATTGTGGCCGCTCTGGCCATCGCTGCGGGCATAGTTCTGGTGGTGCTGAGCCGCAAGTCACCGCGTTGAGAATATCAGGGTCACGGGATCCAGCGGTAGGCCGCCGGCATTTTGAAAGCCACGGGACGTGAGGGCTTTGTTTTCCCACTTTTATTTCGCTATCGTGCTATCTGACCCCATGGCTATCAATTTGCTCGTGGTGTTGAAATTGCGCATCGTCGCCGAGACCTTCAATTTTTTCTCCAAATAATTGCTGGAGAGCTTGCCGCTGCCGTAGGTGCCTGGAATGTACATGTAACCGGCATTTTTCGTGATCACGAGCTTCTCGGACGAGAAATCCTGCGCGATAAGTTCTTTTATTTTCTCGGGTGAGGGCGGGGTAGCAAATAGCACGAAAAATACTCTTGAAATATCAAATTCTTTTTGGAATGGATTTTCCTTGAGAATATTCTGGAGCTGCCCTGGCGTCCGCACCACAACGACTAAATCTGGCCCGATATGTTTCTTAATAAGGTCGCGCACGCGCTGCTCTATTTCCGATGAAGAACGGTCCGTGTCAATGACCGCGTTCCCGCTCTGGATATACGTGCGAATATTTTTGAATCCGTCGATCGCAAGCACTTCGCGCAATCGCGTCATTGGCACCTTATTCTTTCCTGTCGGCATCACACCACGGAGTAAAACAATGTATCGTTTCATAAAACTTTCGTTGGCAGTGGCAACATTACGGTTTTATTCTGCTTGTCTCTTTCTTTCATGATAGATCTAACGGCTTTCGCGATACGGGCAAATGGGAAGGCGTATCCACAAGGGAAAGCGGAAAGGCGCTTTCGCCGGGTGGTGCTTCTCAAGTTTCCTGGGATATTCTTCCAGTGAATCCGGGAAAAATACGCTGATATCTTTCGCGAACGCCGCAAAAATATATAAGTCGCCCTTCTTATCCCGAACTATCCCACTCGTCAACCGGAACTGCCGGAACACTTATGCGTGGGCGTGGCAATTTTTCCGGGCACCCCGCATCAACTCGACTGGCGAGCCGCCGGGTTTATCCCGGTGGGCTTCAGCCTTCCTGTGAAAAGGCGGCTTTTTTACCCCGCCCGGAAAAATGGCCACGCCTTCGCAACACAGTAACGGTCGCACCACTATACGGCAAGATAGGTAAAAAAAGGTAAAAAAAAGGAGACAACGCCTTTCAAGTCACCCGAAAGCAACCCTGAGGCCGAGTCTCCGAGTAATGTTATCGCAAAAAATTCCATAAAAGCAAGAAGTGTGTGATTTTGGCGTTTGAAATTGCAGGTGGATGATGGGCAGAATTGCTAAAAGGTTCGTGATAACGACGCTGTGCGCGCCGATGGTAGTTGGGGCTGGTGCTGCGCTTATCTTTCTTGTGCCGCGCTACCATCAGCCGATTGTCATCAGCCACAGGACAACTTTTATCACCAGGCCCTTGCATGCCGACGGCACGCCGAATTACCTGGCGGCGTTTAATGCCATCGCGGGAAGAGGCATCAATCCCGATGAAAATGCGGGAATACCACTGATTTTTATTCTTCGGCCGCATGAACCTGTGATGGTGCCCTTTTGGCGCAGGGAGGTTAAGGCACTGGGTCTGAACACATCCGTTAAACGGCCACCCGCAATCGGATCATTTATGGCCTATTTCCGGCGGCGTTTTCCTGATCCGGCAGGGAAGGGGATACCTTCCGGCGACAAGAATGCCACGCCCCGAAATCCACACAACTGGATGCAATATATATGGGTGAACAACGATAAAGCCAGCAGAATTTCTGAAGAGGAGTTGCGCTTGGCGGATCGGCAGGCCTGGGTTCCGCACGATGCATCGGTTCTGGCCGCGTATCTGGATGCCAACGCGGATGCGCTGGGACAAGCGCGACGCGCAACGGCACTTGCCCATTTTTATGTGCCGCTGGTTCCCGATAGGCGGCGGTCCGCCGCGATGGCTTTCGCGAATATCCCTTGGCTGGCACGGTGTAACGCTCTTTCCCAAATGCTCTTGGCTCAAGCTGATTTGGATTTGGGCCGAGGCAGGATCAGCGCCTGTGAGGGCAATCTAATCGCGATTCATCGGCTTGGCCGGCTGCTGGTGCATGAGCCCCAGTTGATCGTTTACTTGGTGGGGCTGTCGATCGACCGCACGGCCGATAAAGGAGATAGGTTGCTGTTGCAGGATCCGCTTGTGCATGAAAAAGATGCGGCACAATATCTGCATCAGTTATCAAGCCTTCCTCCCACAGGAACCATCAGGGCAGCACTCGATGTGGGCGATAGGATGACACAACTTGATATCTGTGTCTCACTTTATCGGGATACCTTCGAAACATCCGGGCGGCATTCCGACGCAGATATCAACGGGCGATTCTTTGACACATTTATTAATTGGAACCCGACTCTGATACAAATTAATAAAGGCTATAATTTGCTCGGGCGCTTTGCGTCGGTGCCGGTGTTCAGCCGCCGTGCGGCGAACATGAAATCGGCGATGCAACAAATATTAGAGAAAATCAAGGCGCGTCGGTTCGGTCTCTTTGGGCAATTGCCAAATAACATTGAAATACAGGCCTTGGGCACGGATTTCCGGGAGGGCGTACGGCTCTGCTATCTGGCGGCAAGGGAGACAGCCTGCACCCGACTTACCCGCGTCGGATTCGCCTTGCAGGCATACCAATTGCACTTTGGAAAATACCCGCCGTCGCTGGCAGGCCTGCGTCCGCGCTATCTTCATAGGATTCCCCGCAACCCACTGACGGGTAAGCCGCTTGTCTACCGTTGCACAGGCGACGTTTGCAGACTTTCCGCTACGGACCCCTTTGCTCGGGATCGGCCCCGATCAAAATTTGGTCGCGGTTTGATTATTCGGTTGTCGCGGCGCGCTCAGCTAAAGCGGTAGATGCGGGACCTACCGCGACGGGCGGATGTGCAGCGTGATGTCCTATCACGTTCCGCTTCTAACTCAACGCTGCCGCATTGAGCTACGGGGTTTAATCTGGGTTAATCTGTGAAATCGACGGATCGGTGTTCCCGGGGCCGCTCACATTTATGCTGCACAAACTCGCGCCGATCGGGGCGGGCTGAATCGCGTTGCGGCGGTCGGTCCCGGTGCCGCGCCGGAACGGCAAGACTTACGACGGGATGCGGTCGGCGTATTTGCGGCGGAATTCGTCCAGCGAGGTGATGCCCGCCGGCAGTTCGGCCTGATCAATGAGCAGAACGGGTATGCCGTCGCGAATGGGATAGCGCAATCCGCCTGCCTCGGCAACCAGAAAGTCGCCATCCAAATGAAGGTGACTTCTGGTCAAAGGGCAAACCAGAATTTCCAGTAATTCCGGGTCCAACATCTCGGCTCCTACGGCTTAGGTCACACTGCACAACTTACGGCCCCTATATGCTACCGGTAAAACTTACGGTGGTCTATTTTGCATTTTCAGGCAACCGGGGGTTGCATTTGGCATTTGTTGAGTTTGAAGTTTTCGGCGGCGACGGCGGGAATGTACCGTCAAGCACTACGCGCGCTTGGGGTGCTCCCTGATTTTAGTGAGTTCCTCAAAGTGCTCGCGCGGAGTCATCGTATCCCACGCAATGAAGCTGCTCCATGTTGCGTTGCCTTCCTGAGGGGCGGGTGATGTGCCGATGCCGAGAAAAAGGTTCCAGGTACCTTTTTGTGCGGGCGGTAGCGAGCAGTTGCCAGCCTTGCGCGAAAAAAAGGTACCTGACACCTTTTTTTTCGCTCCGCTCGCATTACTCACAGCGCTGTTTGACACGTGGGATGGTAGTCCGAATTACTCCTCCTTCGCCGCCCATACCGCGACGATCCCTAACCCATCCTTCTGGAATCCGCGTTATCCGCGCAATCCGCGGTTCAATTCCATGCGGCGGTGTATCGAAACAATATAAATGAAATGGTCGAAGGCAGGATTTATTTGTTTTTTCCTGACGCATACCGAATGTGATAAAAATCTATGGAAGGCGCAATTATGAATACGACAACCACATGGGCCTTTGCGGACATGCCGAAGGACTACCAGGGCCTGGTCATGAATTTCATGCCAAAGGCAATTCATGACAAAGTCGATTACGAGAACACTGTGGAAATTATCGATGCACTCGTCGGCCACGGGCTTACCGATGAGCAGGAATTGTATCTTGACACACTTTCGACGTTGGTAGATGCGTACGAGAACAGGCACTACGCGATCGAAACCCATGGTATGTCTCCGGTTGAGGCACTGAAGTTCTTGATGGAAGAGCATGAAATGTCTGGCGACGACATCGGCAGACTGCTGGGGGAGCGGACGCTGGGGTCTAAAATATTACGCCAGCGACGGAAGATTGGCCTGAAATATGCCAAAGCACTGGCCAGGAAGTTTGCGGTCGATGTCAGTGTTTTTATTAATTGAGGATATACTTCAGGCCTGATGAAACAAATCCCGCTCCGGACGGTAAAGAGGTTCAGATCACTCCTGCTGGCGAACGGGCGGCGAAGGGTGGGGAGATTCGCTCGGGCGCAAAAAAAGAGCACCGCATTTGTGGTGCGGTGCTCCGTGGCGACTTTTTAGTTTTAATATGACCCGGGGATACTTGCGACGATCAGGTGCCCATATCATGACTGGACAGATACTTCTTCTGCAAGGTTGTGAGCTTATCAATGGAAATACCCATGGATTCCAGCTTCAACGCGGCTACCCATTCGTCTACGCTCTTGGGCACTTCATGAACTTTGTTGGAAAGCTCGGAACGATTTTTGATGGACCATTCCGTGGCCAGGGCCTGTACGGCAAAGCTCATATCCATGACCGAGGCGGGGTGGCCGTGCGCGGCGGCGAGATTGATCAACCGGCCTTCGCCCAGCACTAAAATGCGATTGCCGTTTTTCAGCGTGTATTCATCGACAAATTCTCGCACGCCGCGCCGTACTTTCCTGGCGTCCTTTTCCAGTGCTTCCAAATCCAGTTCCACATTAAAGTGGCCGGAGTTGCAGACCACAGCGTTATCCTTCATCTGCCGGAAGTGTTCCATGCGGATCACGGCGATATTGCCGGTGACCGTAATAAACAGATCACCGACCTTCGCGGCCTCGCTCATGGGCATAACCCAGAAGCCGTCCATGGTGGCTTCAATGGCGCGAATGGGATCAATTTCTGTGACGATGGTGTTGGCTCCCAGGCCGCGCACGCGTGATGCCACGCCCTTACCGCACCAGCCGTAACCGCAGACGACGACTTTTTTGCCCGCGACCAGATGATCCGTAGCCCGGATGACGCCGTCAATGGTGGATTGGCCCGTGCCATAGCGGTTATCAAAAAAGTGTTTGCACTGGGCATCATTCACGGCCACGACCGGAAATTTCAGAATACCGTCTTTTTCCATGGCCCGCAGCCGAATGACGCCGGTTGTGGTTTCTTCCATGGAAGCCACCACACCGTCGGCAAGGTCCTTGCGTGAGGAATGCAGAAGGCTGACCAGATCAGCACCGTCATCCATGGTGATATTGGGCTTAATATCCAGGGCAATGTTCATGTGCCGATAGTACGTTTCGCGATCTTCACCTTTAATGGCGTAAACGGAAATGCCGTAATCTTTTACCAGCGAGGCCGCGTTATCATCCTGTGTGGACAACGGGTTGCTGGCGCACAGGGCAAGTTTTGCCCCGCCGGCCTGCAAGGTGCGGGCGAGATTGGCGGTTTCCGTGGTTACGTGCAGGCACGCGGCCATGCGATAACCGGCCAGGGGCTTTTCCCTGGCAAAGCGTTCGCGGACCATGGCCAGAACGGGCATGTCTTTATCCGCCCATTCAATGCGCTTTTTGCCTTCAGCCGCCAGCGACAAATCTTTGACATCGTGTTTTACCGTCATGAAATAACTCCTAAAAGATACGGGCGCTTATGAAAGCCCTGATACATCCAGCGGGCGACTTGCCCGCATAACAAACAAATCCGGTACGGCAGTACGATCCTGCCGCGACCGGCTCTTATGCGCGGCCAACGTATGGCGGCGAATATGAATAAAACCGGCCTGTGAAAGCATTTCCGTCAGCTTTCCCGGTGCAAAGCCCATCCATCGATGGCCCATTTTTTCGCGAAACATTTCCACATCGTGCGGCATTAAATCTACGATCAGCAGAAATCCGCCGGGCTTAAGCACCCGGAAAATATCGCTTAGTGCTCCCTGGACATTCTCCACATGATGCAACACCAGACTCACCAGAGCCATATCCAAAACCTGCACTTCCGGCGGCAAGTCTTCCAGGCGGCCCGGCAGCAGCGTTACATTGTCCATCTCCAGGGTTTTGATGCGACTTTTCGCGGCACGCAACATCGCTGAGGAAGGTTCCACCGCGATTACCTGCCGCACATGCGGTGCCAGCAACGCGGCCATGGTACCGGTGC
>JAKBCC010000022.1 GCA_021808105.1 Planctomycetota bacterium | reverse complement strand
GCAGATTTTTGATCCGTGGTCATCGATCCGTGATCAGTGAGTGTCACCACAGAAGCGGGGCACGAAAGGGAAATATCGCGCCGGCGTTGGGCAGACAGGATGTCTGCGGTACGATGTCGCCGCTGGCGGCGTTGGCCGGGAAGCGTGGATTCCAAAAGCATGTCGTCTGTTGCGACCAAGCGAGGGTTCCTTTCTACCTCATGCGAAAGTGGATTATACGCCGGGCTAATTTGGCTGCAAACGATTGCCCATCAGCGATTGCCCATCAGCCGGAATTTCAGGGCGTGGCCATTTTTTCGGGCACGGCCGACATAACGCTAAATCGGGCGGATATAACAGCGTTTTTTACCGTCGCGCCAAGAGCCTGCCAGAGATTCTTTTATCGTGTGTTCCACCACCGGCAGAGCCGGCGGCTATGTGAAGTTGCCCCGCACTGCCTTGTCGCCCGGATTTATTGCCGCGTCCGGCGTGCCGCGGAAGAAGCGGGGAATCCGCGGGAAATTGTACGTGACAACATAATAATCAGATTCTTTTCTGACATCGCACGCAGTAGACCGTGGTGCGGCCGCCGATGACTTTGGAGGTCAGTTTGACTCCGCAGCGCAGGCACGGCAGCCCCCCGCGGCCATAGACGCACAAGCTCCGGGCAAAGCGGCCACGCTGTTGGGCGACGTTGCGATAATCACGCAAGGTTGTGCCCCCCATGCTGATGGATTTGTTTAATACGGCATGGATGGCATCCGCAAGCACCGCGTGATGGCGGGGTCTGATGTTGCATAGCACCTGCAGCGGATGGAGCTGCGCCAGCCACAGGGACTCATCAACATATATATTTCCCAGCCCCGCGACCGTCCGCTGGGATAACAGATGGGCTTTTAAGCGACTGTGCATGGTACGCCAGGGGGCAAGATGCGATGCGGTAAGCTCCAGGGCATCGACGCCCATTTTTCCGGTAATTTCCGCTTTTTCCGCATCCGCCCAGTCGGGATAATACCACAGGCCGCCGAAGCGGCGCGGGTCCTGCATGCGAAATTCCATGCCCGAAGCCAACAGCATGGAGAAATGCGTGTGCGGCGCAAGCGGCGTTTCGGGATCGCAGCAGTCAATGCGACCGCTCATCCCCAGATGAATCAGCAGGACCTGACCGTCGTCAAAAATGCAGAAAAGTTTTTTCCCATGCCGAACGGTTTGGTGGACGTGGCGGCCAATGAGATTACCAAGCGATGCGGCCCCGGAGCGGATATAGCTTTTCCGGCTGATTTTTACATCAACAATTTTGACGTTGAGCATAAATGGCTCAAGCGTGCGACGCACTTCCTGAACTTCGGGAAGCTCCGGCATGGGTCTTATCCAGTTGCGGACGTCCGGGCAGCGTGATTACTCTGCTACCGGGGCCGGGTTAAGTAATTTATCCATGGATGTAATGAGCCGATCAATGCGGAATGGTTTGTTGATGTAATCATCAACGCCCAGGGTTTCGGCATAAGTTTTATGGCGTGTGCCCATGTTGCCGGTGATCATGATAACAAAGGGTTTGCTGCCCTTGGGCTTACGGGCTTTAATGCGTTCTACCACCAGAAAGCCGCTGCGTTTGGGCAACATCATGTCCAGCACAATAAGATCCGGTTGATCTTTTTCCGCCATTTCCACAGCGGTGTTGCCGTCGCCGGCGGAAATAACTTTAGCCCCCGTGGTGGATAGTGCGGCCGTGATGGTGGCCAGTACATCCGCATCATCATCAACAACCAGAACCGTTTTATCCTTAAATTGTTCACTCATATTCAATCCTTTTGCCGCAACGCGGGCACGTATGGTTACATTCGCCTGTTCCAACTGATTTTCACCAGTTAAGAATCCGCCATCAACTTCTGGAACTTATGTCATTAAGCCCATGGTTGAACTATATACCTTATAGCCGGCACACGATAGCTGCAAGCGATTTTTCCTGCCACGAATCAAAAGGTCGTGCTGTAGGTGCTGCTAGCTAACCAGCCAAACGCCGTTATTATAGGCTGCTTTCAGGCATCAGACCAGATTGTGAATCAGCGCATCGGCAAACTCACTGCATTTTACTTCTTTGGCACCGGTCATTAGTCGGGCAAAGTCATAGGTTACCACCTTATCGCCGATGGTACGTTCAAGGCTCTTGACAATGGAATCCGCGGCTTCCTGCCAGCCAAGGTGCTCCAGCATCATCACACCGGATAGTATCACGCTGCCGGGATTCACCTTATCCTGGTTAGCATATTTAGGAGCGGTGCCGTGCGTGGCTTCAAACACGGCATGGCCGGAATGATAATTAATATTCCCGCCCGGCGCAATACCGATACCACCCACCTGCGCCGCCAGCGCGTCACTTAAATAATCGCCATTCAAATTCAGCGTAGCAATAACATCAAACTCTTCGGGCCGCGTGAGCACCTGCTGGAGCGTAATATCCGCAATGGAGTCTTTAATAACAATGCCGTTGGGCAGCTTGCACCAGGGGCCGCCATCAATTTCAACAGCGCCATATTTTTCCTTAGCCAGTTGGTATCCCCAGTCACGGAAGGCCCCTTCCGTGTACTTCATAATGTTGCCCTTATGAACCAGCGTGACGCTTTTACGCTTGTGGGCAATGGCGTAATCTATCGCCGCCCCGATCAACCGCTGCGAACCATCTTTGCTGACGGGCTTGAGGCCCACGCCGGAAGTGGCCGGGAAACGGACTTTCTTAAACGCCTGGGGAAATTCAGTTTCCATGAATTTCAAAACCTTCTGCGCTTCCAGCGAACCGGCGGCCCATTCGATCCCGGCATAAATATCTTCCGTATTTTCGCGGTAAATAATCATATTGACCGCGTCAGGCCGCTTCACCGGACTGGGCACACCGGTAAAATACCGCACGGGTCGTACGCATACGTATAAGTCCAACTGTTGCCGCAACGCGACATTTAGAGACCGTATCCCGCCCCCCACCGGCGTGGTCAAAGGCCCTTTAATGCCAACCAGAAATTTGCGAAAGGCGTTGACGGTATCATCCGGCAGCCAGGCTTTGGCGTCGCCAACCGGTTCTCCGGTTTTGAATTTCAGGAACGATTTTTCGCCGGCATATACTTCCATCCAGGCAATTTTGCGTTTTCCCTTGTAGGATTTTTCAACCGCCGCATCAAACACCCGCACCGACGCCCGCCAGATGTCTGCACCGGTACCGTCGCCTTCAATAAAGGGCAAAATCGGATGGTCCGGAACATGGAGTTTCTTGTCGGAACCCATGGTAATGGGTTGGCCGTGCGCGGGAACCTGAATACTGGTAAATTCACTGTTGCTCATGATTAGAAAAACCTTCCAAAAATCGTGGATCAGTCATACTTCTAAGCCGTAGCTTAAAACACAACGCCGGTCTTAACAAGTCTGAGAGCCTGTCCGAGTAGCGCCGGATATAGGAATATGTCAAATGACTAGCAGGAATATGTGACACCGGGCCATGACTCTGACGCATAAAGCGGCAAGGATATAGTGCCTCCGTTATAATCTGGCAGGACGTTAACGCGGAGCACGGCCGTTGATGAAATATGGCCTGATTGCCTGTTTAGACGACGTCGAAGTTCTGCTGGATGCCCCCGATGACTTTGTAAATGCCCCAACCTTGGAAAAGGCAGCAAAACGATGAACCATTTACGCATGAATTATCAGAACGCCCTACTGCGCGTCATGACAAATATGCTGCTCTTAGCCGTTGTCTTGCTGGCAGGGGCTGGCCGTGGCCTGCACGCGGCGGCCCGGCAACAATCTGCTGGTAGCTCGGCCCCTGTCGCAATGGCCCAAGCAAAACTGCAGCACGCGAAGATCCTTATGATTCTCAATGCTTTGCAGAGCCGCGGTAAAACGCTGCGCAATTTTCAGGCCCATCTGGTAGTGCAGGTGCATCATCTGCGAACCGATGAAAAGGATATGAATATCGGCCATATCTGGTATCAGCAGAAAAACTCAACCACCCGATTTGATATCCGTTTTAATATGCTGGTGGTTGATGGAGCCATTGCCAAACGCCATGCGGATCATGATATTGTTTTTGATGGTCACTGGCTTATCGACCGCAACGAAAGCGCCAAAATATTCCGGAAAATTGAGATCGCGCCACCGGGAAAAAAATTCAATCCATTGCGCCTTGGCCAGGGGCCGCTGCCAATTCCCATTGGGCAAAAGCCCGCGGATGTGGAAAGAGAATTTCACGTCCAATTGCTCAAAAATAAAAAAATGCCCCCGCATACGGTTGGCTTAAAACTTATTCCACGTGATAAATCGGCGTTTACTTTTGTAGAAGTGGATTTCTGGATCAATACGCGACTATGGCTTCCGATTAAAATAATCCGCACGGATCCCGACGGAACTCCCACGACCGCCCTGCTAAGCAAGGTTGTCCTGAATAAACCCATGCGGCATGATTTTCATTTATCACCACCGGGAAGCGGATGGACGGTTGTGGTGAAACATTACCGTGGCCCGTAGGTTTCCAGGGGTATTGCGGCTATGAAATGCCCATCGCGCGGAGATTTTCCAAGCTGATCTTCAGGCTTTCAAACGGATCACGTTGGCAAACGTCCTGCTCAATAATGTACCATTGAACTCCGACTTTGGCGGCGGCAGCCAAAATAGCGGGCCAGTTTAGATTACCCTCCCCCACTTCTGCCATGATTTGTCGATCCTCACAAATGACCAGATCTTTGAGATGCAGCAGAGGCTGACGCGATGAGAGAACTTCTATCCAGGCGGCAGGATCACCGCCGCCGTGTTGAACCCAATACGTATCTAACTCAGCACCTACCAGCTTCGCGTCCGCATGATCAAAAAATATTTCCAGTCCGTTTTTTTTTCCAAAACGCTGGAACTCAAACGAATGATTATGGTAGGAAACATGCAGGCCCAGCGGTTGAAGAGTCCGCGCAGCCTGCGTGGCCAGTGCCGCGCATTGGGCATAGCCTGCGGCAGATTTTCTGTAAGGAACCGGGGCGATGGGTATGGCGGTGTACCGGCAAGCCAGGATGTGGTGTTCCTCGGCGACTTTTTCCGGTTCCTGCATCAGGCGATCCAGTGAAACATGTGTTGCGCAGCACGTCAGGCCTTCGCCGGAGAGAATTTTGGCCAATTCCTGCGTCTCAATAGGCCCCATTCCGGAAGCTTGAATCGCCTGATAGCCGATTTTTCTGACGCGTGCCATGGTTGCCGCGATATCCGTCGGTGTTTTACAAAACTCGCGCAGCGTAAACATCTGGGCGGCAATACGGGACGGTGTTGTCATCGCATGGACTCCTGCTTGGGTCCCCCGCGGGAGCCATTCCATCAACCGCCGAAATAATCAGAAAGAATTTTCTTTTTGCTGCTTGGCGGATTCTGGGCGATCAGGGCGGGATCGGTGGTGACAATAATCACGCCGGCCATGGCACCGGGAAAACCGTGTACGCCCGGTCGGTGGGCCGGCTGAACGCTGTGATGATAAATCTTGGAAAGTATGGCGTGAACCGGGCAGTAATACGGATAAATGCCGGGTTTGGTCAGCACCAGCTTATAGCTATGCACACCGGCCTTGGCCCCTGTGGTTCCCATGAGCATTCCTGAATTAATGGCGGCATTCGGCTGGCCCGTGGTCGGGTTGTAGCCGTTGACCATGTGCGCTCCGGTATCTTCATTAATAAAAATCACCGGCTCCCCCGGCGCAACAGCCACGATGGATTCCACAAACGCATTGGCGCCATCCATGTGAATGTAAACGGGCTTCATGGAAGCCGCTGCCGGCGCAGGCGCAGTCTGAGCTACGAGCGGTCGCATCGGGTGAAACACCAGCAGCGTGGTCGTAAGCACTGCACCAAGAATAAAAGAAGCGACACCGATTCTAACTGTGGGGTTCATCACATGACTCCATAATTACCAAGAATTCTCTATAAACAGTTCACGCACACGTTATACGACTGCCGACGGGGATAGGATCTCAAAAGTATCGGCTTTTATGTCACGCCGCGACTGCCAAAGGCGGTGCAGGGATAAACTTCCGACATAGAGGTAGCCAAACATGAAAATAAGCATATATGGCACGCAGGAGGCAGCCCGGTCAAACCAGAGCGCAATGACAATGCAGGCCAGCAAATAAAGTCCAATGGCCACTTCCGCAAATGGAATCCACTGCGCCTTATGGGAAAATGCTCCGGCACGGCGTTTCCATTGATCCGGTGATTCATGGGTTCCTACACCATATTTTGGGGTGCGTACAAATTCGCTCTGATGCCCCGTCAAGCCCTCAATAACCGCGATAGCGTTGGCCAGACTTATTCCCATTCCAATGGCCATTAAAAAGGGCACCAGCAGAATACCGGCAAAATAATTCTCTTTGATTTCCCGCTGCGCCACCACATAAAACGTGCCGGCGGAAAACGTCAGGAGTGTAAAAAGCACCGACATAACCAACCAGAGAATGGGATAGGATGCAGAAAGCACACCGGCACCAGCAAAACAAAAAGCGGGAAAAAATAGAATCGCAACGAGGACTGCCAACGGATAGACCACACCGGAAGTAAGATGAAAAAACGCCTCAATTTTTACAGGCCACGGCTGTGATGAGCGCAAGACCGTTGGCAGCAGTTTCAACGACGTTTGGACACTGCCTTTAGTCCAGCGATGCTGCTGTTGCTTAAACGCTGTAATTTCGGGCGGCAACTCCGCCGGTGATGTTACATCGCCAAGATATTTAATCCGCCAGCCGTGCAACTGGGCGCGGTAAGATAAGTCCATGTCCTCGGTCAACGTATCATGCTGCCAGCCGCCGGCGTCCACAATTGCGGTCTTCCGCCATACGCCGCCGGTACCGTTAAAATTGATAAATCTGCCGCTGCGGCTGCGCGCCGTATGCTCAATAACAAAATGACCGTCAAGGAAAATAGCCTGCGATCGCGTCAGCAGCGACTGGGTTCTATTGAGATGTTCCCAGCGGGTTTGCACACAGCCAATGTGCGGATCGGTAAATTCATGGATAACGGCCCGCAGCATTTCCCGGCGGGGCACGAAATCCGCATCAAAAATGGCTATAAATTCACCGGTAGAAGAGGCCATGCCGTTTTCCAGCGCTCCGGCCTTGAATCCCATACGACTGGTCCGGTGAATATACTGAATATCAAAGCCTTGCTGCCTGAATTGCTCGCAGGCCAGACGAGCCATCCCGGCGGAACAATCTGTGGAATCATCAAGGACCTGAATTTGCAGCAGTTCGCGAGGGTAATCGAGAGCACAGACGGCGGAAATTACTCGTTGAGCGACATAGCGCTCATTGAACAGGGGCAGTTGCACCGTAACGCGCGGCAGCGCAGTAAATTCAACCGGCTTGGCCGGAATTTTTCTGGAATTCCGGTAATACAGGAACACTTCCCAATAGCGATGCATACCGTAAATGGTCAAGACGACCAAGCATACGAAATAAAGCGTAATGGGCACAAATTCTAACGTTTCTTGCATCATTCCTTATCCCAAAGCCACCAATGCGGATTCCTTCGACCACTCAATTATCACGCGCCCACTGGCGCATAGGCCTTTTTTGAGTTTACGTCCTGTAAAAGTTGTTTGCAATACCTGAGGGTCAATTGATACGCTTTCAGGAATTAAATGCACCATTGTTATTTGGAAAGGCCATTATCCGTATTTTCGTATTTCTCCTGTATTTTACTTATTAAGCTTTCCGCTTCCTGAGTTTCAAGTTTACCGGGATGCCACGGAACAAAAAAGTTATCATCGCTTTTTCGCGGAATTATGTGGTAATGGGCGTGATGAACGGACTGCATGGCTTCAATGCCGCTATTGAGAAGAATATGACATGCCGGGGCTTGAACTGCGGCGCATATCGCACGCGCCAGAGCCGGAAGTTCATACGCTAATTCCGCAGCAACCTCCGAAGGCATATCAAATATATTGCGAATATGACGCTTGGGAATTACCAGGCTGTGGCCGGCAACCACGGGGCCAATATCCAGAAAGCACAAAATATTTTGGTTTTCCACAATTTTCTGGCAGGGAATTTCACCAGCGATAATTCGGCAGAAGATACATCCGCCGTCATAGGGGGACTGCTGTGACATTCAACGCTCCAAGGATCACTTCAGCGGGACACACTCAACTGTTTTTAAGTTTGCTCAACGCTGCGGGGATATCGGAAAAAAGACGACGCTCCAATTCACCGATTTTCTCGACCCGACGGGCATGGCGGCCATCTTCAAATGGAGCTTTCACCCAGGCCGATACAATACGGCGGATTAATTCACCACCCAGTAAATCCACCGCCAGGCATAGTACATTAGCATCGTTGTATCGGCGGGAAATTTCAGCCGTTAATTCATCGTGACAGATGGCAGCGCGAATGCCCGGAATTTTATTGGCCACAATCGACATTCCGATACCGCTGCCATCAAGCAGAATCGCCACCTGAGCCTTCCCCTCCACAATGGCCAGCGAAGCAGGCACGGCGAAATCAGGATAATCAGAGGCTTTGGCATCGAAGGCGCCAAAGTCCTCCACGCCATGGCCTTCCACCCGCAACTGCTCGATGAGCTGTTGTTTAATATTAAATCCACGATGATCGCAGGCCAGGGCGATATTCATAATTCCATCTCCACAACGCGATTACGAATCAGTTTTTCAAGCCGCTGTGCTGTTTTTCTATATACCTGTTCCCCCTGCCCGATGGGGTCATTAATATCGCCATCGGGGTCTAAAGTGAATGTTTTTTCACGCGCCGTCGGCGAACGCGATATTATTTCTTCACGATGCGCCTGCGTCATGGTAAATATCATATCGGCGCGCCGCAATAAATCATCGGTGAGAGGTGCGGACCGATGTTTTTGAATATCGGTCCCCATGGCGCCGAGAACTTTCACCGCATCTGCCGCCGGCGGCATGCCCCCCACGGCGTGAACTCCGGCGGAACGCACCAGAATATGGCGCGCCGGCAACTCGTCGACCGGAATATGAAGTCGCTCCGCCAGTATCTGCGAAGCCAGCCCCGCGGCCATAGGGGACCGACAGGTATTGCCGCTGCAAACAAAAACGATCACCGTATCCTCCAGGCGGCGAATTACGCGTTGGGCGATGGCACCTTCGCGCAGAATCTCCAGTTGATGCCCCGTAACGCGCACCAGGGTGGAGAGTTTTTTATAGCGCGGCGGCGGTCCCGCAACGGTAACCGATAACTGCCGATGTATTTCCGGCGGCAAATTCTCCGCACGGTCTACCAGTTGATTACCCGATGCCCCCACGACGGTCACAAGTTCGCCGGCGAGGTCGATAATTTGACGGGTTATTTCAATTTCCGGGCAGCGTAAGGTCACGCGGCCATCCACCATTATTTCGCCGGCGGACTGCCTCCCCGTCAACTCCACCAGGCGCTCCACATCCGCTTGCGGCAGCGGCAATTGAATGGAAAGCGGCCCGGGCCACAACCCACGGGCGAGACGGCGAGCCAGCGGGGGGACATGGGAAACAACGTCGGAAATGCGGTCTGCCGAGCTTACATGAATCACCCAGGCGGGATGGTTCTGAATATTCAAGGTTTCTTTTAGTGCCTGAAGTCCGGCAGGTTGTGCCAAGCCGGCGGCAATGCCGTAGACTGTCTCGGTAGGAAGTCCCACCAATTTGCCGCCACATAGAGCTTCCGCAGCGCGGACTAACTGTTCATCGGCGGTACGCATGTTGAATCTGGTTGGCATGACTTTCATGGGCGACACTTCCATGGCAGGCGTATTATCGCTTATCGGGATAAAACGCGTTGTAAAACAGAGCGTAATTGGTTCGCACCATGTTACAAAGATCTTTTCCAAGAACATCGACAAAATCGGGCGTTACAGGCTCAACCTTGCTGCGAATGCGATGATCCCCGTAAATAGTGTGATACTGATCATTTTCCTGCGTCATCTGTCCAACATTGTTGAAATCATGCTCAAAATACGGTTCTTCCAGATAATCATAGACACGCTTCATGACATCGGCTGGATTGGTGGTTAAATCTTCAAAACGCACCACATGAAGCTGCCGAAGCAAATTGGTCTGAATAGCTTCGATCAGCCGACCGATAGCGATGCCAACCGGCGGCCCGTTAAGCCAGCGCATGACGCGATTATTGACCGTGATCATGGTCAGGGTTCCGGTAACTTCATCGGCATCGGCACGGTCCCGGTTCTTTCTGAAAAGCTTTTCCATGGATGAGAGAATGGCGCGTAAATCACGGACGCACACAATATATTTCGGATTCGGCACGTATTGTTTGACCCAGTCATGGTAATGAAACCAACTGCGGCATTTGTCCACACATACCGGCTTATCGGTGACACCTTCATAAAAGCCGTTGATGCCATAGCGGCAATAGTTCAAAAATCCTTTTTGCATGAGGTCCGGATCCTGGGCTTTGAACTCAGCCAGCTCGGTGTAATATTTTCGCGATGCCAGCATCAGATCAATAACACCGCTGGTGGGCGTGCAATAAAATCGTGGATTTTGCGCCAGAATATTCTGCATCAGCGTGGAACCCGAGCGCGGCAGCGAGGCGTTAAACACCAGTTTTTTGTCGAACATGGACCCATCCTTTCAAGAGATAAATCGTGACCCGGAAAACCTGCGGGAAGTATACACGAACTGCAGGCAAGGCAAAACTCCAAAGCCGGACCGCCCGCCATTTTTTCAAAAGCGGTCCGGAAACGTCCAGCCGGAAAATAGTCCTTCCTTGACCCGGACCCTTGCAGGCCGTACCCTGACAGGTAGCTGCTGAAAGATGACTTCGAGGTCGCGGCGCGAATAAAGCGTGGTCAGGGCAAAGAATTCAGTAATTCATCAGGCCACGCCAAAAATTCCGCTGTTGGGGGCGAATTCAAAAATTGTATGTCTCTTTACAGGAGTTTTCTATCATGGCAGCGAACACCGAAACAACGACCACCGTCACATGCGCAAGCTCAATACTGGCAACCGGATTGGGTACCCTGCTGGTGCGGGTGATGCTGGGCATCATCTTTATCTACTACAGCGGACAATTTTTATTTAGACTTTTCGGCGGCCAGGGTATGCACCCATTTATCCAGATGCTGGCCTCGGACCACCTGCCGATCTTGCCCACCGCCGTCTGGGCGTATTCTGCGGGCATCACGCAATTTTCCGGCGGTATATTAATTATTGTCGGACTGCTCTCGCGAATCGTGAGTATTTTTCTGATCCTTAATCTGATCGGGATTATCTGCGTATCCTACGCCGGCGGTTTTGGGTCCATAGATTTTCAGTTGGTTTTGATCGCCATTTGCGGCTTGATTCTCGTCAGCGGGCCGGGAATGCTTTCCGTCGATGCTCTGATCTTTGGTCGAAAAAATAGGTGAAAATCCTAGCTGCGGCAGGGGATAAATTCTTACACGCAGTTGCGGATAAGTCCCGATTTTTTTTCGCCCGGCTTTTGCGATGATGTGTGGATGACCGACGCGAGAGCGTCCCGGGGCAAGATGTTGATGTTCGTGAAATGTTTCACGAACCCCCTTCGGTCGGATGATCTGTTGAAAAACATGGGTACGTCGAAAAGGACTCAGGTCAATGAATAAGTTTTGCACAATATTGACAGTTGGCGGATTCGTCAGTGTGTTGGGAGTGTCACTGGCAGCCGGCCTGAATATAAATTCAATCCGCAGGCAGATAGACCGCGTGGATTCATGGCGGGCACCGGCTTCCTCTGCATCCAAAGCGAACCCAATTCCTGGTACTTCGGTCGCCATCCGTGCGGGTAGAAGTTTATTTTCCGCCAATTGCGAAGCTTGCCACGGATCCAATGGCACCGGTGATGGTCCGACCGGCGCGTTTCTAAGCCCGCATCCGGCTAATTTGACGACGGCATCGTTCTGGTCACAGGGGGAAGGAGCCATCTTCTGGAAAATCACGCATGGCCACAGCCCCATGCCAAGTTTCCGGGATTCATTGAGCCGTAAGCAGCGCTGGGAAGTTATTGATTATCTCAAGAAACAATTTGATAAACACTAGGAAGCGAACCCTCATAAATACTATGTTGACTGGGAATATCGTATGTGCTACCGAAGGCATGGGGCAAATAAGAAATTCGACAGCCGGAAGGCTTTTGAAAGGATTTTATCCGGCTTTGTGGCGCGTGGGTGCCAGGCCGAATTCGGGTGCGCGTTTAAGGAAAGGAATGTGCCATGACACACAGACGCGGGGTTCTTACCAGTATCGCGGCAGCGCTTACCATCATACCGATGGCAGCGGCGAGCGCTGCTCCGGCAGCCGGCGGGGCCGACTATACGAAGCTCGAGCAGAAGTACCAGTTGCTTGAAAAACAAATGGCCGGTATGGCTAAACAAATGTCCGCCATGCAAAAGCAGCAGGCGGCACTAAAAGCCACACAAGCCAAGACCGGTGCCACAAAAACCAAGGCGATTGATCGGGAGGTCAAACGACTGTATCGGCGGGTTGTAAAAGCCAGCCAGAAGATTTCCGAACTGGAACCGGGCAATATACAAGTGCTGATCGCCGGCGATGTGAATTTCCAGTTTCAGAACATACAGGGTTCGCATTCCACGTTTTATGCCGATTCCAGCCCCATGATTCAGGTGCGTATTGATAAAAATATTTTCATCAACACCGCGTTTGATTTTTATACGCAAGCGGGTGTCGCGGGCGGCAGTGCCGCAGACATTGGGGCGGCCAACATTAACTATGAACTTAACAATTACATGACGCTGGGGGGCGGTCTGGTCACCAGTCCGATCGGCGGAATCGTCGGTGTTTACAACCCGGCCCCCTGGAATCGCTGGCTGGTCGACGGCTCGGTGGAAGACGCCCTGCTGCCCGGCAATGAACTGGGCGTCTGGACCAGGGGCGGATTGCCCGCGCCGGCCCGTATGGGATATCTCACCTATTTCCTGTTTGTCAGCAATGGCCCCGCCCTTGCCCGCACCACCGACCAGAACGGCGCTACGTATAACAATCTGCAATTTGGCAACTGGGATCCAGCCGCCCAGAACGGCAAGACTATCGGCGGACGGTTCAGCTACATACCCATTCCCAATATTGAAATTGGCTACTCGTTTGAATGGGCACGCCCCAGTGCCGATGGTGCCATAACCACCACCAATTCTTTGATTAATGCCGTCGATTTGAACTCCTATTATGTCAACAAGAAAATTGACGGATTATTCCGCTTCCGCGGCGGCTGGACGTGGGACCAGGTCGGCCAGGGAATCGATTCCACCGGTACGTTCTCATTGGGCGGAATGTCCAATGGCGGACAGCTTGAGGTCGCTTATCAGCCGAGCCTGTGCGGCATCAAATATCTTGACAGGGTGATGGCTGCCATTCGTTACGATCGCATTGACGGCCCAGTGTCGTCTAATTTTTCCAATGGCGCATCGCATGAACAGCGCTACAGCATTGGACTGGATTACTGGCTGCACTCCAATGCCGTGCTGAAGGTTGAGTATGAATTTGACAATCTTTCAAACAATATGCACGGCAACAATGCCATGTTCCTGCAATTTGCTGTTGGAATCTAAGTTACTCTGGCAATTTACTCGAGGAGTTACCCGATGACTTTTATCACAAATAAAATGACTAAATCTCTGGCCATAACCGCTGTCGCCGTTGGATTCTTATTTATAGCCGGATGTGCCGCGAACAAATCCACCAAGACTGCCGCCGCTACATCTAAGCCGGCCGTATGGCCTTTGACCCTCAAAGACCCCGCCACCACTGAATCCGGTGCCCAAATATGGGCGGAAAACTGCATGCGCTGCCATGAATTGCGTTCGCCGTCGCAATATACGCCCGCACAATGGGGAATTATTGTGCAGTACATGCGGCTTAAAGCCGGCCTTACCGGCACACAGGCCAAAAAAGTCCTGGCATTCCTGCAAAGCGCCAGTGCCCACTAATTGCGTTTTATCCCCCAACGCGGCGGTCCGGCTGCTGAAGAGATATCTTCGGCGGCCGGCTGTTGGAGGAATAAACGCAGGCGACTTGTGCTTTGAGATGGACGGCTTACGCCGTGCTATTAGCAAAAGGAACAACCCGATGGCTGTCCGACCGCGTGCGTTATTTTGTCGATTCGGTACGCTGCCCCATAAGTGTCGCAGGCACCGGAATGTCGCGCGGCGTCATTTTTCGACCGCTGATAGAGCCATTGATAATTTTTCTGATGGGCAAATCCTCCAGAGCCGTGCGCCGGCCGTGCCCGGGTCGCCAGGCATGACGCAGGGCAGCGTATTTACCGTCATTGATCACCCGGATAAGTGCTTTTTCAGCAAGATCCTCCACCCCCACCAACTGCCCCTCCACCAGGATGGAAGCATAGTCATCGAGTTGATCAGTAAATACATCAATCTCGAAACAGACCTGATTATTGACTGCGAGAATGCCTCCCTTGCGGCCGGTCAGCGGCACGCGCAGATAAAGAGTGCGCTCTATGCGGCAGAATGGCAGCGGAATGGCGTAAGGACGCCCCTGTGCATCGGCCATGGCCAGCCGGCCGATAAGACTGGTATCCAGAAGATTGAAGATTTCCGTTTCAGTCATCGCAATCATGTTTCACTCCGATTAAAATTGTATGAACGTATAATTATATCTACATCATATCATAGTTCAGATATTTGTCAAGATAAGGAGCGTGTCATTTGGTCAGCAGCAACACGACTGGATTGCGGGCCGGTGTTTCAACCGCCCGTCCGGATTATACCGCCGAAGATTTTCCCTGTTCGCCGCTTGTGGCCTTTTATGAAGTCACGCGCGCCTGCAATCTTTTGTGCCGACACTGCCGTGCAGAAGCTCAACCGCATAGCCATCCGCAGGAATTGAATTCTGCGACTTCGCTGGCCCTGATAGATGATCTGGCAACATTCCCCAAGCCGCCGCTGCTGGTGCTCACCGGCGGAGATCCCATGAAGCGACGCGATATATTTGACATCGTGCATCACGCGGTGGCTTCGGGGCTGAAAACTGCCATGACTCCATCGGCTACGAAACTTGTTACTACCGACGCCGTCCACCGCTTGAAAACTGCCGGCCTGCATCGTCTGGCGGTGAGTCTGGACGGAGCTGATGCCGTCACTCATGACGGGTTTCGGCGTGTGCCAGGCAGTTTTCAGCGGACCCTGGAAATTATCGCCGATGCCTCCGCCTGCGGCCTGCCGTTGCAAATCAATACCACCATCGCCCGGCACAATGTCCACCAGATCGACGCCATCGCCGAAGTGTTGGCCGCATTTCCTATTGTGCTCTGGTCTGTATTTTTTCTCGTCCCTACCGGCCGGGCATTGGCAGATCAACGCATAACCGCGGATGAATTTGAACTGGCGTTCGAGAGGCTTTACCAACAGGGACTCCACCGGAAATATACCATAAAAACCACCGAGGCCCCCCACTATCGCCGATTCGTAATGGAAAAAATCAAACAAACGGTTTCCGACACCGCGGGCCGCACCGTCCAACGCCCGGTGATCCCCAATATCGTCGGCACCAATGATGGCCGTGGGGTTATGTTCATCAGCCACATTGGTGAAATATTCCCCAGCGGATTTCTGCCTGTGCACTGCGGCAAATTTCCGCAGGACTCGATGGTGCACACGTATCAATCAGCACCGCTGTTTTTGGACCTGCGAACTCCCGAAAAACTCAAGGGCAAGTGCGGGGTCTGCCAATATCGCGACATCTGCGGCGGCAGCCGCGCGCGGGCCTACGGGCTTACGGGAGATCCCCTGGCCGCAGAACCGGATTGTCTGTATGGGGCGTCTTATTTCCAAACTCAAAACCAAAACAGGAGTCTTCCCTTATGCTTAGCGTAACGAATTTACTCTGCGATCATGAGGCTGGAAATGAACGCCTCCGCTATGGCCATCGCAACACCCATGGTGAATGTGAAGCAACGCCGCGCCCCGTGGTCGTCTGGGCTGTAACCAAGGCGTGTAATCTGCGTTGCGTGCATTGCTATGCTTCAGCCACCAACGCGCCGGCCCGCGATGAACTTACCTACGCGCAAGGCGTCGCGTTGCTGGATGACTTGGCCGCCTTTAAAGTTCCGGCGGTACTTTTCAGTGGTGGTGAGCCGTTAAGCCGTCCGGATATTCTTCCTTTAATTCGTCACGCCCGGTCGCTGGGCCTGGCGTGTACATTATCCACCAACGGCCTGCTGATCGATGAACCCACGGCGGATAATCTGGCGGAATCCGGACTGAAATATGTCGGCATCAGCATCGACGGCATTGAAAGCCGCCACGATAAGCTCCGCGGTAAGTCCGGTGCGTTTACCAGCGCACTGGCGGCCATTAAACGTTGCCGCACACGCAATATAAAAGTCGGGGTACGTTTCACGGTTCATAGCCTGAATGTCGATGATCTTGATGCGATATTTGATATCTGCGTATCCAGTAATGTCCAGCGGCTCTGCGTGTATCATCTGGCGTATGCCGGGCGTGCGGACAATATGCAAAAAGTGGATTTATCCGCGGCACAAATCCGCAAAGTCGTGGATCGCATTTTTGATAAAAGTCAGGAACTGCACCGCCAGGGAATCCCGCTGGAAGTGTTGACCGTCGATAACCACGCGGATGCCGCGTACCTCCTGCTGCAACTGGAAAAAGGCAATCCGCAACAATATCAGAAAGTTCGCGGCCGGCTGGAAGGCACCGGTGGGAACCGCTCCGGCTGCAATATCGCATCGGTGGATCCGATGGGGAATGTTCATTACGACCAGTTCACGTGGCATTACAACTGCGGCAATGTCCGTGAGCAGCCGTTCAGCAAAATATGGACTGATGCGACCGATCCGCGTCTGTCGATCTTGCGTAACCGCAAAGCACATTTGCCGGCCCGCTGCCAGTCATGCCGCTTTCTATCGGTTTGCAATGGAAACTTGCGTACCCGCGCGGAAGCCGCCACTGGTGATTGGCTGGGGTTTGATCCAGCGTGTTACTTAAGCGATGCAGAGATCAGTACCGAGGCGGCTGCAACTAAGAGTTCACAGAAATTCGCCCGTGATGCTGCGGCCTGCGGTACAGGGAACACGTGCAGTACGGACGACTCATTGCCGCTGGCCGGCGGAGTTGCAAGCTGATGGAAACAACTTTTCAGATTATTCAAGGCGGAATGGGTGTAGGTGTGTCAAACTGGGCACTGGCGAAGTCGGTTGCACGTTGCGGACAACTGGGAGTTATTTCCGGCACCGGAATCGCGACTGTTCTGGCACGGCGCCTGCAGACAGGCGATCCAGAGGGTCATTACCAGCGGGCGTTCCATGCGTTTCCGTATCGCCAGATCGCACAGCGCGTATGGGATCGATATTTTATCGCTGATGGTATAGCTTCTGGAACAGCATTTAAATCAATCCCGATGCCGGGCGTTGGCTTTAGCCGTGCGTTGACGGAATTAACCGTAGTGGCCTCATTTGTGGAGGTGTTTCTCGCCAAGGAAGGGCATGGCGGAGTGGTTGGAATCAACCTCCTGGAAAAGATACAAACTCCGACGCTCGCCTCTCTCTTCGGGGCCATGCTGGCTGGAGTGGACTATGTACTGATGGGTGCCGGCATTCCGCGCTTTATTCCGGGTGTATTGGATGCTCTGGCTCGCGGAGAACCCGCAGAACTGAAAATTGATGTCGAAGATTCTCAGGCTGCAGAGAACTTCGCAAGTGAATTCAGTCCGGCAGAATTTATCGAATTGGACTCGGCTGCCGGTCTTGCACCCGTGCCACAATTGAAACGTCCGAAATTTTTTGCCATTGTTTCCTCGGCCACGCTGGCATTAACCTTGTCTCGAAAATCCAATGGACATGTGGATGGCTTTATTATCGAAACATCTATCGCGGGCGGACACAACGCGCCGCCGCGCGGACCGCTGCAACTTTCCCAGCGGGGCGAGCCGATCTACGGGCCACGCGATGATGCGGATTTGCAAAAAATTGCCGCGATCGGACTGCCGTTTTATCTCGCCGGCGGATTTGCAACGTCTTCCCAGCTCCGCTGGGCCATCGGTCAGGGGGCGGCAGGGATTCAGGTTGGCACAGCCTTCGCCTTTTGTCAGGAATCAGGTATCCGTGAAGATATAAAACAGCAGGTCCTGGCCATGGCGAGTTCCGGGAACGCGACGGTATTTACCGATCCGCAGGCCTCCCCTACCGGCTTTCCCTTTAAAGTTGTGGGCCTTCCCAATACCTTGTCGGAAGCGGAGATATATTCCCGGCGGGAACGAAAATGCGACCTTGGTTATCTGCGAAAAGTTTATAAACGCCCCGATGGAACGCCGGGCTACCGTTGTGCGGCTGAACCTGCTTTGGACTATGTCGCAAAAGGCGGTGCGGACGCAACCCCCGGCAGAAAATGCCTCTGCAATGCCTTGTTCGCCACCATCGGCCTGGGACAGGTTGACCAGTCGGGCGTTGAAGAACCCGCCATCGTAACCGCCGGTGATGATGTGGTGAATATCAGCCGCTATCTTCAACCCGGAAGAACCACTTACGCCGCCGCGGATGTGCTGCGCGTTATTCTCGAGGGGGTAATTCCTGCGCCGCCTGGGGTAGCATAAGCGGGTGGCCAGAGCGCGGCGGCTGGGTAGCAGTGGAATTTTCTTGACATTGCCATAAAATCACCATAACCTACAAATTAGATCAGATTTGAGGAGATTATTTATGGGTAGGCTCTTTTCCGATATTACCAAAACCATTGGCAATACACCGTTGGTGCGCATTAATCGCCTTGTCCCGGCTGGTCATGGCATTGTTTACGCCAAGTGCGAATTCTTTAATCCACTTTCCAGCGTTAAAGATCGTATCGGTGCCGCGATGATTGAAGCCGCTGAAAAAGCGGGCAAAATTAATAAAGACACCCATATCTTGGAAGCCACCAGTGGCAATACCGGTATCGCCTTGGCGTTTGTGTGTGCAGCGAAAGGCTATAAACTGACGCTTTACATGCCCGAAAGCATGTCCTTGGAACGCCGCAAACTCCTGCGGATCATGGGTGCGAACCTGGTGCTTACGCCGGCGGCTGAAGGTATGCCGGGGGCCATTCGACGGTGCAATGAGGCTGCTGCCACTGACAAAAATGCCATTATTGCCCAGCAGTTTGAAAATCCCGCCAATGTTGCAATTCACGAAAAAACCACCGCCGAAGAAATCTGGAATGATACGGACGGCAAAGTGGATTGTCTGGTTTCAGCGGTAGGCACGGGCGGTACGATCAGCGGAGTTGCCGGCGTCATTAAAAAGCGCAATCCGAATTTCAAGGCCATTGCTGTGGAACCCACGGGTTCACCGGTTATCACGCAGTGCAAGGCCGGGCAGCCGCTGAAGCCAGGGCCGCATAAAATTCAGGGGGCCGGGGCAGGCTTTATTCCAAAAAATCTGCATGTTGACTTGGTCGATGAAGTCATTCAAGTTACTAATGAAGAAGCCTTTGAATGGGCCCGCCGCCTGGCGCGGGAAGAAGGCATTCTTGCAGGCATCAGTTCCGGAGCCAATATGTGGGCTGCGGCACAAGTGGCTGCCCGTCCGGAGATGAAGGGGAAAATTATCGTTGCCGTCATGTGCTCCACGGGCGAACGTTATATCAGTACCGCCATGTATGAAGGGTTGGACGTGTAAAGCCGGGCTTTCCACGATACAGCTAAGCCAATTCAAGCCCTGCGCAATAGCTACCAATTCCAAGTGTCCTGACGGGCGTTGAGAATTTGGCGGCGGGCATCTTCGGCTTCCCGGAAGTGCTTTTGGACTTCCAGTATTTCCGATTCCCGATCAAAGAATGCCTCCACCACGCGCGGGCTGAACTGCCGGCCGCTTTCGCTGCGGATAACACCACAGGCATGTTCATGGCTCTGCGCCGCTTTATAAACCCGCCGGGAAGTAATCGCGTCATAAAGGTCAGCCAATGCCATAATCCGCCCGGCCCATGGAATCTGCTCACCTGCCAACCCTTTCGGATAGCCGCGACCGTCATGGCGCTCGTGATGCGTGGCGGCGATGTCACGGGCCATTTCCAGAAATTCCGCCTCCGGATAACTCTGCAACACTTCGTCCAGAGTGGATGCTCCAATCGCCGAGTGACGCTTCATGATTTCATACTCATCGAGGGTCAGCTTGCCGGGTTTCAGCAGAATGGCATCCGGGATTGCGACTTTGCCAATGTCATGCAGAGGGCTTGTATCATAGAGCATTTGCACAAAATCAGCATGAATTGTCTGCGCCAGTTCAGATCGTTGTGAAAGTTGTTCGGCGATAATCTTCACATAATTGCGCGTGCGTTCCAAATGCAGCCCGGTTTCCTGATCCCGTGATTCAGCCAGTCGTGCCAACGCAAAAATTGTCACATCCCGCGTTTCCAATGATAGCGCGCGTTCTCCGGCTTTGATTCGGGCTACGAGTTCCCCGGTGTCAAATGGCTTGGACATGAAATCATCGGCGCCGGCGGCAATTCCCTCCGCCGCATCCACCGGGTCATCACGCGAGCTTAAAATAATTACGTATACATACCTGCTAAGTTTACGCTTCCGAATCGCCCGGCACAGCTCGATACCGTCCATGGCATCCATCATCCAATCCGTAATGACCATGCGAATCGGGAACTGGGCCAACCGGGTCAGAGCTGTCGCCCCGCTGGTTGTTGTAATTACGTCGTGACCGAAGTTCTCTAATGCTACGCGGATCATCTCCAGTGCGATCGGGTCATCATCAATGGCAAGAATTTTCATATTATTAAACTCCTTCGTCCGCACTGATTTTGCCGGCCGCTGCCAGCCGCTTTGTCAGATACTCTATACATCGGATCATTTCGGTCTGAACTTTGTTCCTCGCCGCCCTGGCCTGATCTTCAGATTCGTGATCGCGACAGATAGCCTCCATATCCGCGGCGGCTTGTCGCAGGGCTTCGGCAAAGAGACATGCGGCCGTACCCTTGATGCCGTGTGCGGCGCGTCGCGCGGAGTCCCAATCCGGCGCAATCATGCTGGCATTGAGTTTTTCCATCTGCTGCCGCCCCTGTCCGAGAAATTGTTCCAATAACCGCTCCATGATTTTCGGATCTTTAGGGAAATACGCGCCCAAGCGCTTAAAATCAAACGGTTCGGAAGGCGAAACTGTGTGATCGGGCAAAGAATCGGATTCGTCCGCGTGCGCCATGGGCAATCCCGCCGTCGGCGAAGGGAGATGTGGATTTTCGATTAGCGCGGTCAGAGTGTGCGTCAATTCAATACGATCCAGCGGTTTGGTCAGGAAAGCGTCCATGCCGGCTTCCAGTGAATTTCGGCGATCCAAGCCTGTAGCATTGGCGGTCAGTGCGATGATCGGGATCCGGCGTTTTCCAAAACTGCTGAATACCGATCCGGTTGATTCAAGCTGTCGAATTGCGGCCGCCGTTTCAAAACCATCCATCATCGGCATCAGACAGTCCATAAGGATCACGGCATAGCTCTGTTTTTCCAGTGCCTCAAGGCATTCGTAGCCGTTGCTGACAACATCACATGACAGCCTCAATCCCGAAAGTACCTCCCGAATGACAAATTGATTGATTTCATTATCCTCCGCCACCAGCACCTTTGTTCCCTGATAACCGGCCGGCAATTGAATTTTTGCGGTTGGTTCCAACTGTGAATGACTGGTTGCCGCGGAATTGTCATTGACCAGCCGCATGAGAAGATCAAACAACTGTGACTGTCGGACCGGTTTGGCCAAAACCCCCGCAAGTCCGAAATGTCGTTGAATATCGGGGCTGATTTGTGTGTCCGGTCTGGCCAGTACGATAATACCGGGAATCCGAGCCTCGGTTTGCGCCTGAAGTAATCCGGCGATTTCCAATGCGTTAAGTTCCGGGGGCTGATGCTCCACAAACAGCACATCAAAGGGGTGATCGGTGTTGGTCCGCAGCAGTCGGTTGCAGGCTTCCACTGTGGCAACCGTCTCAACTTCAATTTTCCAGTACTGCAATTGATGCTGGAGTTTATCCCGCCGGAAGCCGCTGGCCATTAACAGTAAAATCCGCTGCCGATGCAAGGCTTCCGGTATCGCTTCCGCGTCCAGCCAGACTGATTTCCGGCACTCCAGTGGAACAGTGAACCAGAACGTGCTGCCTTGGTTTAGCCGGCTTTGAACCTCAATTTTCCCACCCATTAACTCAACAAGCTGTCGGCTGATGGCCAATCCCAATCCGGTTCCGCCATGGACCTTGTTGCCGATGTGATGGGCCTGCGAAAAGGCGTTAAAGAGCTTTGCAGCGTCCTCCGGTGCGATACCCATGCCGGTATCATGAACTTCAAATCGCGCCAGGATGCGCCCGTCCGCCATAGCCTCCGCGGAAAGTTTAACCCACACTTCACCCTTATCCGTAAATTTGATCGCGTTACCGATCAGATTCATCAGCACCTGCCGCAGCCGCACAGGATCACCGCGCACCATGGATGGAATATCCGGCGCAATGTCGTAACCGAGTTCCAGTTTTTTTCTCATCGCGGAAGCCAGCATGAGATATACCGTATCTTCCGTGCCGGTGCGCAGGTCAAAGTCAATGAGTTCCAGTTCCATCCGGCCGGCTTCGATTTTGGAAAAATCCAGAATATCCCTTATGACCGCCAGCAGCGCATCAGCACTGATGCGGGCCACCTGTGTATAACTGCGCTGTTGCCCATCCAACGACGTTTCCGCCAGCAGTTCCATCATGGAAATAACACCATGGAGAGGCGTGCGGATTTCATGGCTCATGTTCGCCAGGAACTGTGATTTGACGCGTGCCGAGTCCTCGGCCGCCGCTTTTGCGATTTCCAGTGCGGATTTAGCCTGTTCCAGTCTCTGCATGGTCTGCTGTCGCTGCTCATTGAGTCGATCCAAAATAAGTGCCGCCGCCCAAACCAAAACGCAAAATACAATAATCTGCAGCACCACTGCCGTGGCCGCCGAGGCGGGCATTCCGGAAATGTGCAGCCGATATTCGCAGAAGATTCTCAGCCAACCGAGAAATATCGGAAAAACAATCAACGGTGGAAGCAGCCGCCGCAGGATCATTCCGCCGGGACTGCCTTTAATAAATTGCCGGATGATCGGAATGTGCTCGTCGAGTGCTGAAATTCCCGCCAGTAATAGCAGCATGGCGGCCGCCGTGTGCATGGCTGTGGGTATATATTCGCCGCGCACATTGGTACCGAAAACCGTAAACAGATAATTAGCAACGCCGTAAAGCCCCGTTAACAATAATCCAACTGCAGCCACGCCGGTAAGATGCCGCGTGAATGTTTTCCGCCAGACCACGCTGCTGACGCCCAGCCCGCCAAATAACAATCCCAAGGCAGTATTCGGTGCCATACGGTTGGGCGCAAATGGTACTTTGACAAGCTCTTGAGCAAATAGAATCGAATCGATGTGCAAATTCTCCGCGCCCAAATACGCCGCCAATCGTAGCGTGGCGACAATCACGACCACTGCTCCAATGGCGGTCATTTCCCAATTCTGCGCCAATGTTGTTTCAGGATGAAGAGCGAGAAAAACAATCGGGATTGCAAGAGCGAAAAAACAGAGAGCCACTGCGGGATTCATCGGAATCATGCCCGGCAGCACGCTGGTTAGCGCCAGCGATCCAGAGTACCATCCTGCCAATACCAGCAGGCTTATCGCACAGATCAATGCACTGGAGCAGAGGCTGATGCAGTGCAGGCGGGTCAGAGGCTTGTTTTGCAGGTCCATCGTCCCGTGTCCTCTTGTGGCCTTGACGTCAGTTTGCCTGAAGCGCCCCCTCTTCGATTCACCACAAACTGCGCAAACAACTTGCGGCTGCGCGTGATATTCCCGGGCGGGTTGCAGTATCGTAAAAAGATCATCGCGAACCGTTCATCACTACGCCATTATACGCATATAGGAATAAGGATTGCCAGTAAATTGTTTCGGATTGTCTTTTACGAATGGAGACGACCGGGATCGAACCGGCAACCCCTGCCTTGCAAAGGCAGTGCTCTCCCAATTGAGCTACGTCCCCAAGACTGTCCATAGTACCAAACACTTGCGCTAAGGCAAGAGGTTGGCACTATATTTGATTGGGATTTCAACCGGCCGGCATGGCCATCGCTACCGGTTCCAGCGTTATTTTAGCGAATTCAACCCCGATCCCACCTGCCTATTATACAGGCACATAAAAATCATAAAATGACATCCCTATCTCATTTCGACTAATTATCAGGCAATGGGCCGCTTTAAGAGTTAGTCGGTTGCCAAGAATTTCGGCAGCAACAGGGGACGGAATAGTTGTGCACTTCCATCCCGAATTTATTCTATAACTTATTATGGTATAAACAGTTACAAATTTTGTTAGACCACGATTTATAGGGGACATTTCCGTGTTCGCCAATTTTTTCAACAGGTATTACCACTTGCGCACGGCGTTTGCATAGTACAATAGCATCCGACGATTATCGGAGAGGTTCCCAAGAGCCTACCCGAGGAATGATCGGGATTGCGACTGCTCGGAAAGGCTCCTGGTGGTTGGCGGCGGCAGGCCCGGGCGGAAGGTGTTGGACGCTCGAACGTGCGGAAGGAATTTGCCGTTTGCGATAACGGAGGTTGAATTTGATGGATCGCGCCGAACTTGAACTTACGATTCTTACCGAAATAGGCCGCGTGCTATCGTCGGGCTTGGATCTGCACGCCGTTTTTGATCAGACCATGCGCGTTCTCGCAGATCGATTGGGCATGGAGCGCGGCTCCATGGTACTTCTGGATTCCGCCACGGGAAAATTGCAGATAGAGGCGGCTTTGGGTCTGACCGCCAATGAAATTCAGCGCGGCCGATATGACGTCGGCGAAGGCATCACCGGGCAGGTGGTGGCCACGGGCAAGCCGCGTATGGTTGCCGACATCAGTAAGGAAATTCAATTTCTCAATCGCACCGGTGCCCGCGTGCCTGTGCCGGGCCGTGTGACCAGCTTTATCTGCGTGCCGATTCTTATTGAATCCAAAGCGTGCGGAGCACTTTCGGTTGATAAACAGTTTGTTGACGACGAAACGCTTCATTATGATCAGCGACTGCTGGAAATTATTACCGCTTTTATTGCCCAAGCCATTAAAATAAATTCCATCGTCGCCACTGAACGTGAAGAATGGCTGGAAGAACGGCGGCAGCTTCGCAGCACCCTGCAAAGCAAATACAAATTTGACAATATCATCGGCAGTTCACCGACCATGCTGGAAGTTTTTGACACCGTAGCTCAGGTGGCGGTGAGCAGGGCCACCGTATTACTGTTGGGTGAAACCGGCACCGGCAAGGAATTAATTGCCAAAGCCATTCATTTTAATTCTAACCGGGTTGATAAACCGTTTATCCGCATGAACTGCGGAGCTTTAACCGGCACGCTGCTGGAATCAGAACTTTTCGGCCACATCAAAGGAAGTTTTACCGGCGCTATTCGCGATAAGATCGGCCGCTTTGAAGCGGCCCATACCGGCACACTGTTCCTTGATGAAATCGGTACGCTGGATACCAGCTTACAGGTAAAACTGTTGCGCGTTTTGCAGGAGCGTGAATTTGAACGCGTTGGCGATACGCGTACCATTCGCGTGGATGTCCGGATCATCGCGGCCACCAATTTAAGTCTGCAGGATGAAGTTGCCAAAGGGAAGTTCCGGGAGGATTTATTTTATCGCCTCAACGTGGTGACCATTAATTTGCCTGCGCTGCGGAATCGCCGTGAGGATATTCCCAAGCTCATCGACTTTTTCTTTGATAAGTTCAATGCGGAAAATGGAAAAAATCTTAATAAAATCAGCCGGGAACTGGTCAATATATTTGTCCGCTACCCATGGCCGGGCAATGTGCGTGAACTGGAAAATGCCATGGAACGCGCTGTGGTTCTAAGCCGCGGGGACACGCTCACCGAGGACCTGCTGCCCACCGCCATTCGCGCGTTTGCCCAACAGGGCCGAGCCAGTATCGCCAGCGAAGATCTCGACGGTATTGTGCATCGCCTGGCTGATCAGGCCATCAGCGAATATGCCCTGCGTGAAGGTCAAATTTATGATCTGGTCATTGATCAGGTGGAAAAGGCCTTACTGGAAAAAGCTTTGCAGCGGTGTGGCGACGTGAAAATAAAAGCTGCGGACTTTTTAGGTATTAACCGCAACACCCTGAACAAAAAAGTCAAGGAAATGGGCATTGAATCCAGCGAGTTGCCCGAAGCCGGCCATTCCACGTGAAAGCTGTAACCGCAGAAACTCTCGCCGCGCGTCGGCAATATCAACCCTGATTTATGGGCTTGGCAGCACTGGACGACCAAGCCTCAAAAAGAAAAGGGTCGATCCTTGCGGATCGACCCTTTGACTTTTACTACTTCAGATGAAATGCCTTATTTGATAAACAACATTTCACGATAGGTTGGCAACGGCCAAAGTTCATCGGATACCACAGTCTCCAGATGATCGCCGGCATGGCGCACGGCGTTCATGGCGGGAATTAACTTATCCAGTGAATACTTGGCGTGGGCCAAGGTGTCACCCGAAGCGTGATGCTCCGAATGATGCATCAGCGCCTCGGATTTCTTCTGCATATCGCTGATGGAAGATGCTAAGTCCAGGAGCATCTTTTCCTGTTCCGCCAGCGATGCCGCCGGAACACCGGCCGCCTTGGCTGCCCCGATGGACTTGGCGACATTTTTCTGATACTCCAAGGCCGCCGGAATAATCATGGTCTTGGCGATCACCGTGGTCATCTGCACTTCGATGTTGATCGTCTTGACATATTTTTCCAGATAGATTTCATAGCGGCTGTGAACTTCACGTTCCGTAAGTACCTTGTACTTGCCGAAAAGCTCAATGGATTCTTTGGAAATCAGATGAGGAACCGCATCGACGGTGGTTTTCAGATTCGGCAGGCCGCGCTTTTCCGCTTCCTTGTGCCATTCTTCCGAATAGCCGTTGCCGTTGAAAATCACGCCCTTATTTTCTTTGATCACCGCGGCCAGCAGTTCCTGTACGGATTTGTTGAAATCCTTACCGGCCTTGTGGTCGGCTTCCAGTTTGCCGGCGATGTAATCCAGGGATTCAGCGACAATGGTATTGAGCACCGTGTTGGGCGTGGCAACGGATTGCCCCGACGATACCGCTCGGAATTCAAATTTGTTGCCCGTGAAGGCAAACGGTGAGGTGCGGTTACGATCGCCGGCATCACGCGGCAGCTTCGGAAGCACGGTCACGCCGACTTCCATGTGGCCGCCCTTCTTGGTGCTCTTGGCACCGCCGGCCTCAATTTGCGTGATGATGTCCTGCAACTGATCGCCAAGATAAATGGAGATAATCGCGGGCGGCGCTTCATTGGCCCCCAGACGATGATCATTACCGGCTGAGGCAATCGCCACACGCAGCAGCGCGGCGTGTTTATTAACCGCCCGGATAACGGCGGCACAAAATACCAGGAACTGGGCGTTTTCATGCGGCGTATCGCCGGGGTTCAGCAGATTTTCCCCGGTATCGGTGGCCATGGACCAGTTGTTATGCTTACCGGAACCATTGACGCCGGCAAACGGCTTTTCATGCAGCAAGCAGGCCAGACCATATTTTTCGGCAACGCGACGCAGGGTTTCCATCGTCAACATCTGATGGTCGTGGGCCAGATTGCTGTTCTCGAAAATCGGGGCAATTTCATACTGGGCCGGGGCCACTTCATTGTGGCGGGTTTTTACCGGCACGCCCAGTTTGTAAAGTTCCTGCTCCGCTTCCAACATGCAGGCCAGAACACGTTCCGGGATGCTGCCGAAATAATGATCTTCCATTTCCTGACCCTTGGGAGGCTTGGCACCAAACAGGGTGCGGCCGGCATTGATAAGGTCCGGACGGGCAAAATAGAAATTGCGGTCAATAAGGAAATATTCCTGCTCCGGACCGACGGTGGTAAATACTTTTGTGGCGCTGTGATTACCAAAAAGTTTCAGCACCCGCATGGCCTGAATGGACAGAGCTTCCATGGATCGCAGCAGCGGCGTTTTTTCATCCAGGGCTTCACCGGTCCAGGAAACAAAGGCCGTCGGAATAACCAGAGCCGTGCCGTTGGGATTTTCCAGAATATAAGCCGGGCTGGTGGGATCCCAGGCGGTGTAACCGCGGGCTTCAAAGGTGGCGCGGATACCGCCGGACGGGAAAGAGGAGGCATCCGGTTCGCCCTGAACCAGTTCCTTGCCGGAAAATTCCAGCATGGCTCCGCCGTCATCGGTCGGTGCCACAAAACTGTCATGCTTTTCAGCGGTAACACCCGTCAACGGATGAAAAATATGCGTGTAGTGGGTAGCGCCTTTTTCAACGGCCCAATCCCGCATGGCTGCCGCCACCACATCCGCGATGGAGGGATCCAATGCCAGACCCTTTTTGATGGTCTGTTGGAGTTTTTTGAACACCGGCTTGGGTAAACGAGTCTTTTGAACTTCTTCATTAAAGACGTTACTGGCGAAAATCTCCTTAACGCTCTTTTCCTTGAAATTAACGCTTGGTGGAATGGTTCGGAAGTTGGTTAATGCGACAACCGCCGCATGACGAGCATTTGATGCACCCATAACTGAAAGACTCCTGTAGAAAAGCGACTCACGATTATCCGCCGGAAAATTCAAAGCGGCTCCTTTCGGGAAAGGCGGCCATTTTACCCGACACCGCGAAACTGGCAATATAAACAATCAGAATTCGTGAACGAACCGACAAATGCGGCATTTTTGTGCATTTCCCGTCCGCCGGTTTGATTGCAAAAGATTCAAAGCCCTCCAATTGACCTTTCCCAATCGCCCTGAACGCGCAACTCCGCAATTAGGAGCCTGTCCGCGTTTTGCACGTCATCACGTACCAATGCTGGTAAAAGCCTTGGTACAACCGTCCGCCCAATGATAATGCAAGCAGCGTGCCGATGGTGAAACTAGTTTTTATTTCTATTCTTATGCTTAATTTTAATGCACAGGAAATTCAACCCGCCAATCCACGCGCGTTTTTTAAGCAGTCCCTCAGGAGCCTGCCAAAGTAACCGCCGGGTTGAGATCCCGGCGCGCCGGGATGATTTTTGGCGTCGCCCCGGCGCATTGCGTCACAGAGCACCGTGGTGATAACCCGGTGGTTGGTTGGTGGCACTGGATCAACCACCGGATTATCATCCGGTGCTACTCGCGCGCCAACGCCGCCTCCGCCGCCACCCGCATCACGCCAAGCGGAGCTGTTTTGCCGGTGAATCCTTCAAACTGTATCACCGCCTGGCGTACCAGCATCTCCAGGCCTTCAATAGTCTGGGCACCTTGCCTGGCCGAAAGGTCCAGAAAGCGGGTTCGCCGCGGATTATAAACTGTATCAAACACCACCGTTGAAGAATTAATGGCAGTCATGTCGTCTACCGGAATGGTTTTAACATTCGGGAACATGCCCGCAGGCGTACAGTTAATGATCACACTGCAATTCGTGCCGGCAAATTCATTCAGCAGCGCTGCCGACACATGGCCGATTTTTCCGTTAAATTCGTATGCCAGTTCCTGGGCTCGCTTTAGCGTGCGATTATAGACAACCACCGTGGCCCCCAGCGACGCCAGTCCCGCCACCATGGCTCGTGCCGCTCCGCCCGCGCCCAGCACAGCCACACGTTTAAATGCCAGGTCGGTTAAATTCCAACCCGTAGCAGCACGCATCGCTTCAATGGCTCCGTACCAGTCGGAATTGGTGCCGCCAACCGTGCCATCAGATGGAAAGTAAAGCGTGTTAATAACCCCGATCCGCGCTGACGTTTCATCCAGGACGCCCCCTGCATTTTCCAGATAACGCGCCGCATGGGCCTTGTGAGGAATCGTGACGCTGGCACCGCGTAAATTAAAGTCCCGCAGTCCACGCAGGGCAGTAACTGCCGAAAAGAACGCCTCATATTCCGGTTCAATGGGCAGCGGTACATACACGCCCGGACAGCCGGCGGACTGGAAACCCGCATTATGTATCATCGGGCTGATGGAGTGCGATACCGGCCAACCTATCACACCGTATACGGGAGAATTTCGCACCTGGCTTCTGAAGCGATACGTGCGAATTAACTCTGTAATTGTCGGCTGGCCCGGAGCGGTGGTGGCACTGCCTGCGGGCACGGCAAACGTGAACGCCGCATTATATTTTGCCGCCAAAATCCGCGTAATCAGCCCCGCTTCGCCCATGGCGATAATCACCAGCGGTTTTCTAATCGTTTGCGGCAATTCCTCATACAGCCCAAACGCCTCCAGCGCATCAATCAGATTTTTCGCGTGGTAGGCGGCTTTAATGAGGCACGCAGACGGTATTTCCGCCATCGCAGTCAATCGCTGCTGCAAATCCGCCGGGCGGGATAAAAAATCATGCGTAGACAAAATTAACTTCGGCCTGCCGGAAGGATCGGTGGCGTCTTTGGCCAACAGCGGCACCGCCTGGGCAGGAAAATCCGGATTTTCCCGCCACGTGTCAAATTCAACATCGACATAATCCGGTTTCAAACGACAAGCGTGCAGAATCAAATCCAACCGATCCGTTTCATTGCCGGAGAATAATCCGCCTTCGGCCTTGGCACGAACCGTGACGATAATCGGCGTGCATCGCGCTTCGGGCCGCGTGAGAATCGCTTCGATGGTTTCGTGATTAGCTTCATCACAGCGCAGCTCAATCATATCCGCGCCCTGTTTTACAGCCTCGGCAATCTGCGGTAACACCGCGTCCGCTGACCGCACGAATATAGGCGCTACAATACTGGTCATTTCTTTGCTTTCTTTTTTGTCGCAACTTTCTTGACGCCGCCCCGACTGGCCGCCTGCTTCGTTGCGGCCGTCTCCAGCGGTTCAACGGCTACTATTTCGCCGCGTTCCAATGCCTGCAAAATCCCCAGATTGATCACATCCCAGGGCCGACCGTCCGGTGCCATTTCTTTGGGTGTTTCCATGATCTTCGGAATGTTTTTGAAAGTCGGCGTCTGACACACATAACGAAACGCCTCCAGGCCGATCATGCCGCGACCGATATGAGTGTGACGATCTACTCTGGAACCCAGCGGCTTGCGGCTGTCATTTAGGTGCATCACGCGAAGATGCTTAAGCCCGATGATACGGTCAAATTCCTCAAAGCTCTGAGCAGCCCCTTCCGGCGTAGAAATGTCATAGCCCGCGGCAAAAATATGACAGGTGTCCAGACATACTCCCATTCGCCGGGAATTTTGTACGGCCGCGAATATGTCGCGCAAATGCTCAAACCTCCATCCCAGTGATGTACCCTGACCTGCCGTGGTTTCCAGGCAAATAATCGTGGAGCCGTGTTCATCACGCTTCAACACCTCCTGCAAGGATGCTGCAATGCGGGCGATGCCCTCCGCTTCGCCGGCACCGCCGTGCGCGCCGGAATGCGTTACCAGATATTTGATTCCCAAAGCATGGCACCGCTGGAGCTCCAAGGCGAAGCTATGGATACTTTTCTGCCGCAACTCTTCATTGCCTGAAGCCAGGTTGGTCAGATAGGAATCATGGGCCACAATATGCTTAAATTTAGCCTTTTTTACCTCTTTGCTGAATTGCTCAATAACCTCAAGCCGCAGGGGCGGCGACGCCCATTGCTGCTGATTACGGGTAAATATCTGCACGGTCTGCAAACCCAGATTTTGTGCCTCCACAACCGCCTTGTATAAACCGCCGGCGACGGATAAATGCGATCCAAACATGTCTAGGTCGCCGCCCTTTCAAACACGCCCACCCATTCCATAAATTTCCGCTTGATCTGCTCAACCGCCTCTCCACGGTTGATTTTACCCGACCGCAAATCAACAATCGACTGCAAAAAACTGGAGCGCCCCACCGCAAATCCAATAAAGCCCTGTACCCGCGCGGCGGTGGTCAGCCATTGAATAACCTTCTCCTCATTTTCCCCGCGCCCCAGAATAATGCAGCCTACCTTATCCCGACCGTTGCGCCGGGCTGTCGCCGCAATGGTTTTACAGTCTTCGCTCCGGTCCAGGCCTTCAATTTTCCAGACATCCGGCTCCACCCCGCGATTTTGCAGTTCCTCAATGGCCTGCTTCATCAGACCCGGCCGCAGCTTAAGATCATACGCGTGAACATCCCCTACCACCTGCTGAAGTTGCGACTTTTCCGCGGGCACCAGCAGTTCAAACATGAAATGGCGTTTGCTTTGCGCTAAATAATCCGAAAGCGCCTTCAACCGCTGGGCCTGTACCGCATTGAGGGCCGCATCGCCCTGCGGATTGTACCGCACCAGAACTTTGGCAAACGTCGGATTAAATTTTTCAATATGCTCCTTAAACGCCGGGCCATATTCAAAATCAAAATCATGCTGCCCGCTTTTTTCCGTGGATAAACAGGTGATAAACCCGTGCGCGCGAGCTTCTTCAAGGATGGCAGTGCCAAATTCCTCATCCACCAGCAGTCCGGCCTTTTCCGCCGGCACGCCCGCCGCGATCGCCGCTTTGAAGCCGCCGTAAATCACAGCTTTGCTCTGCGCGATATCATCGATCTGATCGGGCGTCATAGGTTCGTGGTAACCAAAAACTTCAGATCCATAGGAATGCCGATGATCAAATGGCAGAATATAAAGGCGTTTGTCGTAACCACCCATCATGGCATTTCTCCTGTTAAGCGCAGGGCAGGCCTGCGTGTTCCATCAGGCTTTGTCATGCCGATAGCGGCGCATCAAAGCGTTGGTGGAACTGTCATGTTTCAAACCGGAATCATCCGTGGCCGCCAATTCCGCGGCAATTTTTTTCGCCAGAACTTTTCCCAGCTCCACCCCCCACTGATCAAACGAATCAACGGAAAATATGACGCCCTGCGTAAATACCGAATGTTCATAAAGCGCCACCAGCGCCCCCAGAATTTCCGGTGTCAACTCTTTGGCCAGAATGACATTGCTGGGGCGATTGCCGTCAAAGGTCCGGTGCGGAATCAGCCATTCCACCGTCCCTTCCTGCCGGACCTGGGCCTCGGTTTTTCCAAAGGCCAGAGCCTCAGCCTGCGCAAATACATTGGCCATCAGCAGATCATGATGATTTCCCAGAGGATTCAGTGACTGCGCAAAACCGATGAAATCGCAGGGGATTAACTTGGTGCCCTGATGGATCAACTGATAAAAAGAATGCTGGCCATTGGTTCCCGGCTCACCCCAGAAAATAGGCCCGGTTTCATAATCCACCCGTTGTCCTGACAGGGTGACGCTCTTGCCGTTGGATTCCATGGTAAGCTGCTGCAGATAGGCCGGGAACCGTTTGAGATATTGATCATACGGCAAGACGGCCACGGTCTGGGCACCAAAGAAATTGTTATACCAGACCGATAAAAGCCCCATGATAACCGGCATATTGCGTTCCAACGGTGCCGTGCGGAAATGCGTATCCATAGCGCGAAACCCAGAAAGCAGCCGCGTGAAATTCTCCGGCCCCACCGCCAGCATCGTGGATAAGCCGATCGCCGAATCCATGGAATACCGGCCGCCTACCCAGTCCCAGAATCCGAACATATTGGCAGTATCAATGCCGAAGGCCGTCACTTCGGTGGCGTTTGTGGAAACGGCGACAAAATGCTTGGCGGTATGCGCCGGATCTTTGGCGGCGGCCAGCAGCCAATCCCGGGCGGTATGGGCGTTGGTCATGGTTTCAAGCGTGGTAAATGTTTTAGAGGAAATAATAAACAGCGTTTCATCCGGTGACAGATCATGTGTGGCCTCGGCAAAATCCGTCCCATCAATGTTGGACACAAAACGGAACGTCATTTCCCGCCGCGAATAATGCCGTAACGCCTCATACGCCATCACCGGGCCAAGATCCGATCCGCCAATGCCAATATTGACCACATTGCGTATGGGCTTTCCGGTAAACCCCTTCCATTCCCCGGACCGCACCCGGCTGGCAAATGCCGCCATGCGGTTGAGCACTTCATGTACCTCAGGCACAACATTATGCCCATCGGAAAGATAACTGTCGGTACGTGCCGATCGCAGGGCCACGTGCAGCACGGAACGATTCTCCGTGATATTGATTTTTTCACCGGCAAACATCGCCGCGATATGTTCCTGAACGCCCGATTGCCGCGCCAAATCCAGCAACAGCGTAAGCGTCTCATCGGTGATCCGATTTTTTGAATAATCCAAAAATAATCCCGCGGCTTCTGCGGTAAATTTTTCCGCACGCCCCGGATCCGCGGTAAACAGATCCCGAAGATGCAGCGCACTGGCGGTTTCAAAATGCTTGGACAGTGATTGAAATGCCGGTCGGCTGGTCAGAGGGACGGCCATTTTAGGATCAACGGATGGGGCGCTCGATGCGGACATGGGTTACTCCATAAAAGGTTGCATGATGAAAATTCAAGACGCTGCGGCAAGCGCGGAACTCTTCTGACCCACGACCTTCAACAAATCATTCCATGATTTAACAAAGGACTCGGCCCCTTCCTTCTGCAACTGTGCCGCCAGCTTATCAACCGTAAATCCCGCCTGCGCCGCCTGCTGGATAATCTTGTCGGCCTCCGTCACATCAGTGGTCATAGGCGATCCGATCTTGCCGTGATTGGCAAATGCCAGAAGTGTTTCTTCGGGCATGGTGTTCACCGTATCCGGTGCGGCCAGTGCGGTGATGTAAAACGTATCGGGGGCCGACGGGTCTTTGGTTCCCGTGCTGGCCCAGAGCAGTCGTTGCGGCGTGGCACCCTGTGCCAGCAGTTTTTTCCATTCTTCCCCGCCCAGCAAGTCCCGATAGGCTTTGTAAATTTTGTATCCCACCGCGACACCAAGTTTATTACGCAGCGCTTCAGGCCCTTTGCCCATGATGGCTTTGTCCCAGCGGCTTATAAACACCGACGCCACGGACGCCACGCGTGGATTGAGCTTCGCGGCAATGCGCCGCTGAATGCCGCGCGTATAGGCCTGCGCCGCGGCCAGATATTGCTGCGGTGAAAACAGCAAGGTGACATTGACTGGTATTCCGCTGAAAATCGCTTCTTCAATGGCCGGAAGGCCTTCGGTTGTACCGGGAATTTTTATAAATAAATTGGGACGCTTGGCCCGGCTGAAAAGTTCCTTAGCCGCCGCCAGTGTTCCAGCGGTGTCGTAAGCCAGCAGCGGAGAAACTTCCAGCGACACAAAGCCATCCACACCCAACGTCTTATCATAAACCGGTCGAAATAAATCGGCCGCACCCTGTAAATCTTCAATGGCTAAACTGAAGAAAATGGATTCCGGCGACGTCGTGCCCCCGTCATGCGCCGTCCGGATGGCGGTATCATAAAAATCATATTTGCTGATGGCGTGATCAAAAATGGTCGGATTGCTGGTAAGCCCTGTGACCGACAACTCCGTGATGTACTGCTTGAGCGTACCGCTGGTAAGGAGCTTTCGTGTGATGTTGTCCAACCATAAGCTTTGCCCCATGCTGTGAAGCAGGCCTGTGGGCGATGATGTTTTGTCTGTAATCATTTTTGCACCTTTACAAAGAGCCGAGTGTTTTTACGCCGAATCGGCAGTTTGAATGAAGATCGGCTGTGACGTCATTCAACCGCATGTCCTTATTCTATCACCGCACCAATTCCAGGGAAACTTTTTTATCCCACACTTTTTTATCCCACAAAAGCAATTCCGCTTACGCATCCGGGTCTACCGGCCCATCGCGCGGATCATGCCATGTGCAACCCTGATGCAACAAATCCTGCGCTTGCTTAGGCCCCCACGTTCCGGGGGCGTAAACCTCAACCGGTGCCGGGTTGCCCAGAATAGGATCAACAATCCGCCACGCCTCTTCGACCTGATCTTCACGGGCGAAAAAGTCCGCTTTCCCCCACGCTGCATCCAGCAGCAGCCGCTCGTAGGGTTCCATTTCATCATGCGGATGCCGCTGGGCGATCAGTTCCACGCTGGTGCCTACCAGGCCCTCGCCGACTTTTTTCACCCGCATGCCCATGGCCAATACCACGTCCGGGCTTAGCCGAAATCGCAGATGGTTGCTGCTCCCGATGCTGGATTCACGGAAAACGTGCTGGGGCGGCTTTTTGAAATCCACAACAATTTCCGTGCATGATACCGGCAGACACTTGCCCACACGGACGTAAAACGGCACATCCGCCCAGCGCCAGGAATCAATCCATAAGCGCACGGCCGCAAATGTTTCCACCGTTGAATCTTTCGCCACGCCATTCTCATCAAGGTAGCCCGCAAATTGCCCCCGCACCACATCGGCTGGTGTCAGCGTGCGAACCAGCGCCAGCGCCTTGGCCCGTTCATCACGCAGGGGTTCGCCTTCGCCCGATGGGGGCTCCATCGCCAGGCACGCGATCAGCTGCATGATATGATTTTGCAGAACATCACGTATCGCCCCAGTCTGCTCATAAAAACTCCCCCGGCCTTTCACGCCGAATTCCTCCGCCATCGTGATCTGCACGGACGAGACATAATTGCGGTTCCACAGCGGTTCTAAAACCGCATTGGCAAACCGTGAATACAACAGACTTTGCACCGGTTCCTTGCCCAGATAATGGTCAATACGAAAAATAGCATTTTCGGGAAAATATTTCTGCAGTGTGGCATTTAGTTCACGCGCTGAAGCCAGACTTCGCCCGAACGGCTTTTCCACCACAATGCGTGCACCTTGATTGCATTGCGATTTTGCCAGGCCTTCACCAACGGTCGCAAACATGCTCGGTGGAATGGCCAGATAGTGCATGGGATGTTTTGCCCCATCAAGCGTGCGGCGCAATTCCTGAAATGTTTCCGGTGATTGATAATCCCCATCCACATACTTAAGCAGTGAAAACAGCTTTTTAAGTGCTTCCGGATCCGCGCCACCGCCGTGCTCATCCAGACTCGCCTTAGCCCGCGCCTTGAACTGTTCCAGTTTCCAGCCCTGTTTGGCCACACCGATCACCGGGATATTCAAGCGCCCATGCCGAATCATGGACTGCAATGAGGGGAAAATTTTCTTATACGCCAGGTCTCCGGTCGCACCGAAAAACACCAACGCATCCGCTTGATCTACCACAGCCCGTCTCCTGACAAAATAACCGCCGCATGGCCAACCGAAAAAAGCCCCTCACGCCCCCTTTTCCACGTGCCCCCCGAATTCATACCGCATCGCCGATAAGAGCCGATCGGCAAATTCCGCCTCACCCCGTGACGCGAACCGCTCGTACAGCGCTGCACTTAATACCGGAACGGGCACCGATTCATCAATCGCCGCCGCAACCGTCCAACGCCCCTCCCCGGAATCAGAAACGCGCCCGGCAAATTTTTCCATTCCGGGATCCTTGGCCAAGGCAATAGCCGTTAAATCCAGCAGCCATGAACCAATAACCGAACCGCGCCGCCACACTTCCGCTACATCCGGTAAATTCAGATCATACTGGTAATATTCCGGATTGCTTAAGGGGGCGGTTTCCGCATCCATCTGTTGTTGATCTTTACCGGCGTTGGCGTGCTTGAGAATATTAAGCCCTTCCGCATACGCCGCCATAATGCCATATTCAATGCCGTTGTGCACCATTTTCACAAAATGGCCCGCCCCATGCGGACCACAGTGCAGGTATCCGTTTTCCGCAGGGCTGATCGGCTGCTTTTCCCGCCCCGGTGTTCGGGCCGCGGTCTTCACCCCCGGTGCCAGCGTGGCAAAAATCGGATCTAAGCGCTGCACAACCTCCGCCTCACCGCCGATCATCATGCAATAGCCCCGATCCAATCCCCATACACCGCCGGATGTCCCAACATCCACATAATGGATATGACGATCTTTAAGTTGCTTAGCCCGGCGAATATCGTCGTGGTAATAGGAATTTCCGCCATCAATGATGGTGTCGCCCGCCTGCAGCAATGGTACGATTTTTTCCAGCGTGGTATCCACCACGCCCGCCGGAACCATCAGCCACACCACCCGCGGCGTGGCCAGTTTCCCGACAAATTCCTCTAAAGTCTTAGCGCCAATGCCGCCTTTGGCCTGCATGGCTTCCACGCTTTTGACATTCACATCATGCACCACACAATGGTGCCCTCCCGCAATAAGCCGCTGCACCATGTTGGCCCCCATACGCCCCAATCCAATCATGCCCATTTCCATTGTTGATTCCTTTTTGCAAAATGCCTCGCTCATGCCCGGCAATGCCGTCCGCCCGGCCTGAAATTCTCGCCCACTACCCCGCCGCTGTCGGCAAAATATATTTTTCCACCGCTATGGCAAACCCGTCTTCTTCATTGGATTTGGTCACCCGCCGCGCCGCACGCTTGACCTGCACATCAGCATTGCCCATGGCGATGGATAAACCGCTATGGGCAAACATCCGCACATCATTGGGCATGTCACCGATCGTGGCGATGCGCGACGTTGATAAGTTAAATTCTTTCGCCAACCGCAGCGCCACGCCGCCTTTGTTGGCATCCGGATGCGTGACATCCAGATAATAGGGCTGGGAACGCGTGGCCGATACGTGATCACCAAATTGCTCTTGAGCATCAGTTTCCGCACGCGCTACCGCTTCGAGATCATCACTGACGCCCACAATTTTTACCACGTTATCCAGCACATCATCAAACGTGCTGACAATCTTTGGCTTGAATTTCACAGTCCAGGATTCTCTGTCCACGTGCGACCCGTGCTCGGAACGGGCAAACCAGTCGTTGCCCCGGTAAATCCAAACATCAAGGTGATGATCCGTAATGGTTTTGACCACCTGCCCGGCCACATCCGCAGGCAGTACCCGCTGATCAATAATAGATAAATCCGGTTTGACAAAAAGGCCGCCGTTAAATGCGGATATAGGTGTGGTGATATGTAGTGGCTTAATGAGCATCTCCATGCCCAGCGGCGGCCGACCGCTGGTAATGGCAAATTTAATTCCCGCATCTTTGAGTCGCGCCACCGCCGCAATGGCACGGGGCGTAAGCACTTTATCCTGCGTTACCAGGGTGCCATCAACATCGGCAATTAACAACTGAATCGTTTCCGCTTTTTCTCTGCTGCCCGCTTGCATAACCACCAACTTTCTCTGGAACCATTTCGGCCAGTCACTAATCGGTCAATGTCCTGCCTCCCCACTTCCCTAGCATCGTAGAACCTTCAACCGCGATATGCAAGTAAAGCGATTCGATAAAGCGATTCGACATACAGCGATTCGATTAATTTGGAGAACCGCCCCAGGAGCCTGTCCGAGTAATCGCCGGGTTGCGATCCCGGCGCGCCGGGATGATTTTCGGCTTTTCGAGGCACCGTCGCGTCATACCGGATGCTAGACGCAGTGGGGGAAAAATCCACCACCTCCCGGACAAGAATGATCTCAAAATCGCCCGCGTCGGTCGTGCCAATGTGATTTCCACTCGCTGGCGCCTTTCAACCGTCGAAACCAGCGGAAAAAACCTTAATAATTTTTCCGCTTATCCCTTGCGTTTTTTTTCACAAAAAAAACACACAGAAAATACGTTGGCAACATTACTTTTGGACAGTTACAATACAGTTAGGCAGTATTGGTTGAGCATTTAATTTAAAAGGCTTCCTAACTGCCAGAAGGAGCATACGGTGTCAATACCCATTCATCCGCAGACTCATGTATCAGTAGCACGCACTTCATTGCATAATCTTGAAATTAATGGAGTCCGGGTTTTTTATCGGGCAGCAGGCCCAATAGGGGCTCCGGTTATCTTGCTTTTGCATGGATTCCCCACATCCTCCCACATGTTTCGCGAGTTAATCCCCCGCTTGGCTAATCGCTACCGGGTGATCGCTGCGGATCTGCCGGGATTCGGTTTTACCACGGTATCAGAAGGGATCAACTATCGCTATTCCTTCGACTCTATTGCTTCCACGATGCAAGAGTTTGTGGACTCTCTTGGCCTTAAACGCTATGCGCTTTATGTTTTTGATTACGGTGCGCCTGTTGGTTTTCGACTTGCCCTTGCCCATCCGGAACGAATAACCGCAATCATCTCCCAGAACGGCAATGCTTATGAAGAGGGCCTGAGTGATGCTTGGGACCCGATCCGGCGCTATTGGACAGAACCCACTAAAGAGCATCGGGATGGGCTCCGTGCGTTCTTGACTCTTGAGGCTACACGTTGGCAATACACGCACGGCGTTTCTGACCCGGAGATGATCGCTCCCGAAGCCTATGTTCTCGATGCGGCCTTGCTGGAGCGCCCGGGTGCGAAGGAAATCCAACTCGATCTGTTTCTTGATTATTCTTCCAATGTTGCGCTCTACCCAAAATTTCAGAAGTATTTCCGAGATTGCAAGCCTCCCATGCTAGCAATCTGGGGGAAGCATGACCCATTTTTCCTTCCGGTTGGTGCCGAGTCGTATCGCCGGGACAATTCAAATGTCATTGTCGAACTTCTCGATACAGGGCATTTCGCGCTAGAAACACATGTGGATGAAATTGCCGGGTCTGTCGATCGGTTGCTGGAGAAATTTGGGGGAAGATGAGTACCCGCATGAAGCAAACATCCACCGGAGCACACGAAAAGGTGGCATTCATCGCTGTTGGCACGGGCGGGTTAAGCAGGTGTCGTTTGGTTTATGGTTCGAACGGCGCAGGTTGCACGAGGCGGCGTCATTTACCATGTTCTCAATCGCGGCAACGGTCGCATGGCTGTTTTTCGCAAGCCGCAGGTGATGTCATGACAACGACAGATGTTGCCCTTTCGTGTAGTCCTTTTGCGCAACGCATAACCGGATTTTTCGCCAGGAGCCTGCCCGAGTAATCGCCGGGTTGCGATCCCGGCGCGCCGGGATGATTTTTGGCTTCTCGAGGCATCGTCGCGTCATAGACCACCGTGGTGATAACCCGGTGGTTGGTTGGCGACACTGGATCAACCACCGGATTAACCATCCGGTGCTCTACAAGAAACGGCGACGATGGCGTACCTGGCACGGATGGTACTCCGAAGAGCCGCCCCGCGGGTGGGCCTGAAATGCCCCGCCTGCTTTGTTGTCGGATCTCGCAGACTCATTATTAAGAGTCGGCTCGATCCTCCGCCGCGCATACGGGACATTTCAGACCCATCGCAATCCCGGCCATTAC
>JAKBCC010000135.1 GCA_021808105.1 Planctomycetota bacterium | reverse complement strand
GGCGTTTATCGTCTGCAAAGCATTTCTCCGGCGTGGACGTTTTCCGGTTCTGTCCCTGCACCGTTGCAGGCGTTGCACCATAGCGACGGCAAGGACCGTCTGGGAAAATATAAACAGGTGAGTTTCACCTGGCTTTATAAAGGCAAGCTGGTGTCCGGTGCCATTCGCACGTATGCCGCTTGTCCGGTGGCGCAGTTTATTGTTACCTTTCAGCAGGCCACCGCACATTGCCACATTAAATTTCCGGATTTCACTTCTGAGCCTCATGAGCTGCATATTCTCAGTTATCGCAATAATTCATTTGCGCCGCCACAGTTCACGGCGGGGCAGTCCGGCACGCCCTGGCTGCTTTTTGACGGCCACGACAACGCCGCAATCATTTCCCCCGCCCGGCACTTTATCATCATGACCCTGCGCGGCAACGGCATAAATCATACGCTGGTGCGGTTGAATCAGCATGTGGCATCCGTACCGGCGAAATTTCAAATCCGCAGCATCATGGTCATGACGCATGGAATTAATCGTGCGTATGACGTATGGGGGCCGGCGCTGACCACGTTAGGCGGCAAAGCGAGGCCTGGCAATCAGGCCGCACCGGTGCTGCGTTATCTCGGTTACTGGACGGATAACGGTGCAACCTATTATTACCATTTCAATCAAAAACTAGGTTACGCCGGCACGGTACTGGCGGAAACCCGGCATTTACAATCGCAGCATATTCCCATCCAATATCTCGAACTCGATAGTTGGTGGTATCGCAAAGATTCCACCAATTACCTGGGCAAAAAAGCCCGATCCATGTTGCCGCAATATCAGCATCAGGATTGGGACAAATTCGGCGGCATCACGCATTACACCGCCAGCCGACATTTATTTCCCAAAGGCCTGGAAGCATTTGATAAACAGGTCGGCTTGCCCCTGGTGGTGCATGGGCGCTGGATCAGTAAGAAAAGCCCTTATCACAAGCGGTATAAAATCAGCGGTATTGCGCCGGTGGATGCACGTTATTGGAATCACATCGCACGCTATCTGCATGTTAATGGTGTGGAAACCTATTTGCAGGACTGGCAAAGCATCATCGCCAGAAATTCGCATTTTTTCTCAAATTTAACCGCCGGTCATGATTTTTATCACGGTATGGCCGCCGGAATGGCCGCACATCACGTTTCGGTCATGTATTGCATGCCGCTGCCGTGTGAATTGCTGGAATCGTCGGAATTAAATAATATCGTAGCCACGCGCGTCAATGATGATATATTTATCCGGCCCAGATTTTACGCCTGTTTATTTACCTCGCGTCTGGCCGGGGCACTGGGCCTGTGGCCCTGGGATGATGTGTGCATGTCCTGGCGGACGGACAATGTGTTGTTGCAGAATCTTTCCGGTGGCGTGGTGGGATTTGGTGACCCGATCGGCAGGGAAAACCGCACCAATTTGATGCGCACCTGCCGCAGCGACGGCGTGTTGATCAAGCCGGATGTGCCCGTTGTGCCCATTGATTCAGCCTATCTGAATGGTGCCCTGCATATCGCGGCTCCGGTGATTGCCCGCACCTATACCGATCAGGATGGCGTGAAAACCGCGTATGTTTTTGCCTTCGCCCCCCAGCCGCGGGATAAAAAGGCGGTCAAATTCTCCGCGCACGACATCGGACTGCATGGAGATATGTATGTATATAATTATTTTACAGGCGATTCCAAGCTGGTTCCCGCAGCCGGCACATTTACCGGTGCGTTGGGTGCGGATGCGGCATCGTATTATGTGTGTGCTTCTCCCGGCGCGGCGGGAATTGCGTTTATGGGGCAACGCGGCAAATTTGTGGGTGTCGGCCGGGAAAGAATTCCATCACTGGCCAATCTGCCCGGTGCTTTAATGGCATCCGTCGCATTTGCCGCCGGTGAGGATGTTGTCACGCTGCACGGTTTTGCCGCGTACAAGCCTGTGGTGACCGTGCATGGCGGTGTGGCTGGAGCGGTATTGTACAACCCATCAACGCAGCACTTTATTGTACGCGTTTCACCATCGATTACCGCTCCGATGCGGGAACTTGACGGCAGCGTGGTCAAAGAAATCAATGTGGTTTTCAGTCACGCTAAATAGTGTGGAAAAGAGTTTGCCATGGCATCAGCATCTAAAGATTCAAGCGGCCCGCGGATTTCCAAGTCCGGTCATGACATCAGCCCGTTACCCGCCAGTCGCATTGATGAACTGGCCGGGAAATTAACACCCGAAGAACGCCGCATCATGCTGGATCATGGTACTGAACCGCCATTCTGCGGCGGTTTGTTGCACAATAAGGGCGACGGCGTGTATGTTTGCCGACTCTGTGCGTTGCCGCTGTTTAAGTCGCAGGCCAAGTTTGATTCGCGTACCGGCTGGCCGAGCTTTTACGAGCCGACGGACCCCGACCATATAGAGAATATCGTTGACGAAAGCTACGGCATGATTCGCACGGAAATTCGATGCCGCCGGTGCGGCAGCCATCTGGGCCATGTTTTTGACGACGGGCCGGCCCCCTCGGGCAAACGGTTTTGCCTCAATTCTGCGGCACTGCAATTTAAAGCCTTGGATTCCCCGCACAATGCGCCGCCGTCGGATGTGTAATACAACGTGTCAATGCCATTACAGGAATTTTCAGCCATGCATAAGAAATTACGAAAAGCTCTGGTCTATATTATCCTTCTGATTCTGGTGCTGGTTGTGGCCGTCTGGTTTTCCATTGATGGCATTCTTCGCAGCCAGATTCAAAGCCGGGCGACCGCGGCCTTGGGAACACAAACCACTTTGGCGAATGCAAATTTGAGCATTCTTGACGGAAGTCTGGCATTAAGCGGTCTGACGGTCAACAACCTGAAGGGATATCCTGACCCACACCTATTGACCATGCACGCCTGCAAGGCTCAAGTCAGCCTGCACAGCCTGCTGACCAAGACTGTGGTGATCAAGCTTATCACCATCACAGGCTTGCATATATCCATGGATCAGAGCGGTTTGTCCAACAATCTCATGGCGGAAATAAACCATTTGAATAATCAGCAGAGTTCCGCTGCAACGGCAACGCCAACCAAAGGATCGGGCGGAAAAGCTCTGGCCATCACTCAGGTCGTGCTGCGGAATACGGTGGTGCGCATGGACGCCTCCCTGCTGCCCGGGCAAAAGGGTGTCCCAATTGTTATCACGATTCCGCAGATGGTGCTTAACCAACCAACCAACCCTCATGGCCGCCCGTTGCGCCTGGCCGGCCTGATGGAGCAGATTTTAGTGCAGGTTGCCAAGAGTCTGGCGAATAATCCAGCCATCCCAGCCCCGGTTCGCACCACGTTGGGTGTAGCCACAACCTTCATCGGCTCCGGTGCCGGCAAACTTATGCATGGTGCCGGCGCGGCGGTTACAGGCGCGGTGAATTCCCTTGGACATTTGTTTGGCCCCGGCAACAAAGCCGGCACCGGAGGCACGAAGTGATTGCGGCCGCGATCGCTGAAATAACCGCCCACCGCACGGCCTGGCCTGATGTGCTGATTTTCGCCTTAACTTATTTCGGCCTGGCACTGGGGGATGTTCCCTTTACCCGCCTTGATCGCTCCAGCATCGCGATTTTGGGCGCTGTGGCTGTCTTGTTGTTCCATCGCATGAACCTGCATGAAGCGATGGCCGGTGTGGATTTTCCCACCTTGATTCTGCTGATCAGCCTGATGGTTATTTCCGCGCAGCTGCGACTGGCGGGGTTTTATGATGCTGCGGTGCGGCGCATTGTCGCCGCAGCAGATAAGCCCTGGCGATTGCTGGCGGGGCTGATTGGGTTTTCCGCCCTGCTGTCAGCACTGTTTGCCAATGATGTGATCTGTCTGATTTTCACGCCCGTGCTCTGTCTGGCTTTGCAGCGTGCCCGGCGCGATCCGATTCCCTATCTGATGGCATTGGCGACCGCATCCAATATCGGATCGGCGTGTACGCTGATCGGAAATCCGCAGAACATGCTTATTGGCGAATCCGCTCATCTTCATTTTGCTGCTTATTTTATCACCGTCTTACCGCTGATATTACTGTGTCTGGTTCTGAATTTTTTCGCCATCGCCATTATTTATCGCTCCCAACTTTTCGCTGATGCCCAACCGCCCGCCGCTTCGGAATCCGCCCATGAACACCATCCACGGCCGGAGATGCAGTGGAATTTAATCATTAAGGCCCTGATGGTCATGGGAATCCTTCTGGCCGTCATGCTGGCGGGGTCAGTTCTGCACATCAGCCGACCGGTGGCCGCCATGGCTGCGGCAGGCATTATTCTGATATCACGCAAAACCCGCCCCGCAGATTTATTTGCTCTAGTGGACTGGAATCTGATACTGCTATTCATCGGCCTGTTTATTGTCATCGCGGATGTGCAAAGCCACCATCTTCTATCCCCGGTGCTGCATGCCCTGGCCGGCATGGGCATAGAATTAAAATCCCATTTACCCTTGGCCGCGGTGACGTTGGTGTTGTCCAATCTTGTCAGCAATGTCCCAGCGGTATTACTGATTAAACCCGCCGTTCCGCTGGCCGCCGCGCACACCTGGTATCTGTTGGCAGTGGTCAGCACGCTGGCCGGAAATCTCACCCTTCTAGGCTCCATCGCCAATTTAATTGTCGCCCAACAGGCCCAGGGATTCGCCGTCAATTTGAAATTCCGCGAATACCTGAAAGTCGGTGTCCCCCTGACCCTCTGTTGCATAAGCATCGCGGTGCTCTATTTCAAAATAATATAAACCGATCAGTCTGTTTTAATTGCCGCCCAAGCCAGGTTAAACTTGGCGAGGTATTTTCGCAGTCGATCCGCATCATTGGCCACGCTCTTACTTTTGCGCGAAACGGCGAACAACTCCCGGCCTGCCTGGGAAATATTGTCCGAGCGCTCACACACAGCAAGAACCGCAGCGAGTTGCACGCGGTCAAAAAGGTCAAGGGCCTTTGTTTCCGATAGTGACAAATAGCGACCCAGTTCAGATTGCTGCGGCTCCTCGGGGGTGCTTTCCCATGAGCTTATCAGATTGGCCACCTCAGCATGTACCAACTCAATGGAAATTCTTGCCCCGCCGGCCAGCGTGGCCATGCGCGTCAGACATGCGTTAAGGTCGCGAAAATTGCGTTTCCATACTGCGGACCGTGAGGTGGCAAATGCGAGAAAAGCCTCCCGCGCTTCGCGGTTAAAAGTAATCTGCTTGCCGTTGAGGCGGGCGAATTGCTGCAATTCATAATCCAAGTTCGGCTCCACGTCTTCCGGACGGTCCTTAAGTGCCGGTAGATGAAACGTCCACAAATTGATGCGCGCCAGAAGGTCTTCACGGAACGTCCGCGGATCCCCCTGAATTGAAAGATTGCGGTTGGTACCGGCCAGCAGTTGAAAGTCGCTTTGGGCTTCATTATCCGCCCCGACGGGAAGAAATCGCTTTTCCTCCAAAGCTCGTAACAGCATGGCCTGTTCGTCGTTCCCAAGTTCCCCAATCTCATCCAGAAACAATACCCCCTTGTCCGCTGCCCGCAGCAGACCGGGCCGTGCCGAAATCGCTCCCGTAAACGCCCCTTTGGTATGACCGAAGAGGGCCGACATAGCGGCATCGCCACGAATCGTGGCGCAGTTCACTTCCACGAATGGCCCGTCCATCTGCCGCCGGGATTTTTTCAATTCATAAATTCGCCGGGCCAGTTGGCTTTTTCCTGCGCCCGTGGGTCCCATCAGCAGCAAGGGTGCCTTGCTGTTGACAGCCACATATTCAATTTTTTCAATGAGTGCATTAAATGCGACATTGCGGGTCTCAATGCCGTGCTTAAGGAAAGACAGGCTTTCGGATTTTTCCTGCAGAAAGCGCGAAGCCAATTTATCGTACTTGGACAAATCCAAGTCGATAATCGTATAACCACCGGCTTCCCCGGGCTGGTGGCCGCCGGGAGGCGACGTTTGAATCAATTTGGCCGGGAAATAGCGCGCCTCGGTTAAGAGAAACAGGCATATCTGCGCGACGTGTGTACCGGTGGTGATATGCACCAGATATTGCTGCTCTTCGGGGGTGAAAACGCACCGGCGGGAAAAATCCAGCAACGTCGTATAAACTTCCTCAAAGTCCCACGCGTTACGAAACTCCACCTGGTGCAGTCGCACCGTGGTTTCCGGTGACACACCTGCGATATCAGCAACAATTTGATCGGCCAGTTTCTGATAACGCTTTTGGTAAACCAACTCCAGTTCGTCAATCAGCAGCTCCGGATGGCGGCAAAGCGCCACATTGGGCCGCCACCGGTCCCACCGCCGTGCTCCGGCACCGGAATCCAGCACCGAGCCAAGGAAACTGAAGACTACCGTTTTTGGTCTGCTCATAGACAATATTATAAACTATTAGCCTAAAAAATAAATAAAAGCTTAATGCACCTCCATTTATGATATTTGTAAGTGATGATTGCAAATGGTCTTATGACTTTTTCGCGAACATTTCCGCCTTGGCACGGATTGTGCTTTTATAACAATAGCACGGCGATGCGGGTCCCAGCGACCCCAACGCCTCAGCCGTTGTGTAAGGAGCCTATTATGGCCAATAAAAATTTATTTGAATCGGTGCTCGGTCGTTGGCTGCCCCGTACAAACACCTCCAACAGCGAAGGTGCTCCAGCTTATGCGTTTAATTCCCGGCACGCCCTGGCACAGTACGCTGTTACCGGCTGCCTGAACGCTACGTTCTATGCGACGGCGGAAATGCAATTGGCCGACGTTCACCGGTTGGCACTGGATGTCGCCCCGGAGTTCTTGGCGAAAACCGCACTGTACGCGCGGCAGCGAGGCGCGATGAAAGATATGCCCGCATTTTTGTGCGCGGTACTTTCTGTCCGTTCCCCAGGTTTGATGGCGGAGATTTTTGATCGAGTCATTGATTCTCCGAAAATGCTGCGAAACTTCGTACAGATTATGCGGTCCGGGGCCGTGGGCCGAAAGTCGTTGGGCACCCTGCCCAAGCGGCTGGTACAGGACTGGCTGGAGCAGCGATCAGATGAATCGCTGTTCATCGGATCGGTTGGAAATGCTCCCTCTCTGGCGGATATTATACGGATGGTTCATCCGCGACCTGCAACAAGAACCCGCAAAGCGCTTTATGCTTACCTGGTCGGGCGGGATTTTGAGGTTGCGGATTTGCCGGAGCTGGTGCAACAGTTTGAGGCCTTTAAGCGTGATCGGAGCCGCGAGGTTCCGGATGTGCCTTTTCAGATGCTTACAAGCTTGAAGCTTTCACCGCAGGCGTGGCATGTTGTTGCACAGCGTTCAAGCTGGCAGACGGCGAGGATGAACCTCAACACGTTTGCCCGGCATGGTGTGTTCAATGATCCGGAAGCGGTTTCAGAAATGTCCCGGAAACTGGCTGATGCTGCCTTAATCAACCGCGCGCGTGCCATGCCGTACCAGCTTCTGGCGGCCTATCGGATGACCGCGAATGTGCCGCAACCGATCGCCGCCGCACTGCAATCTGCGATGGAAATCGCCACGCAGCATGTACCGGATTTTCAGCAGCGCGTTGTGGTGTGCCCGGATGTGTCAGGTTCTATGGTGTCCCCCGTCACGGGTTATCGTAAAGGGGCCACCAGCGCTGTGCGTTGTGTCGATGTTTCGGCCCTTGTTGCAGCGGCTGTTTTGCGACGCAACACCGGGGCGGAAGTCCTGGCATTCGCCGCGGACATCGTGCCTCAGCGATTGAACGCTGCGGACACGGTGACCACCAATGCGGAAAAGCTGGCGGCCATCGGCGGGGGCGGCACCAATTGTTCAGATCCTCTACGGGAGCTTAATCGCCGCGGTGCTCATGTAGATTTAATTATCTACATTTCTGACAACCAGTCCTGGATTGGTGCGGGGGCTGCCGGAGAGGCAACGGGTACCATGCAGCAATGGAAGGTGCTCAAAAAACGCAACCCCGGCGCTCGTATGGTCTGCATTGATCTGGTTCCCAATGCCAACAGCCAGGCAGTTGAAAGCGCAGATATTTTGAATATCGGCGGCTTCAGCGACGCAGTGTTTGAGGTCATCCGCCACTTTGCTTCCGGCGAATTGCAGCCGGGGCATTGGGTTTCGGTGATTGAAAATCAGCGGCTCTAAAACAGAACCGCTGACAACAAATGGGCGGTCCGTGGCAGATGCGGACCGCCCATGGGGGCCGGAGAAGATTTGCCGGGTGCTGAATTACTAAAAGGGCGGCGAATGCCGATAAAACTACAGGATTGTGACCTCGTGGTTGTGGGTTCGAGTCCCACCCGCTCCATGGCGATGAGCCGGAGCGGTAGCTCAATGGTAGAGCACGCTGTTTTATCACTCTTGTCGCCGCCTTTGATAAACACACCGCCGCTGGGAATGCGGGCCGCACTACATTGGTAAACGCTTTCCGTCTTGTCTGGAAAGCCTCCCGGTTCGAATCCGGGCTTGTCACGCACTGCGTGGCATGGAGGTGTGGTCAATATTTGTCCCAGCGGCGGTTTTGATGCGGGAACTATCGAACGCTATTTGAGCCTGAATCTCGTATTGTCATTATCATACGCTTTAATTTTGGAGTGCTATCTACCATGGAACTATCAGCTAAAACAAATTCGGAATCTACTCCCGAAAACAGGGATTCCATGTTTACCGCCACCGGCGAAGCGACTGCGGTTTTGCCGGCACGCGAGTCGTATTTAACGCCCATCACCGTTATTGGCACAGAGGCTATTCGCCGAACGTTTGATGCGCTATGTATTAAACAGGCCCTGAATTCGCGTGCCGCTCCGGGTGTTACCCAGCTGGTGCTAAACCCGGACGCCCATTGCGGATATGGCGCACCAATCGGTTGCGTCATGGTGTCGCCTACGCATGTTTATCCAGGGCCGGTGGGGGTGGATATTAAATGTTCTATGAGCCTGTTACAGACCGACGTACCGGAAGACGCACTGAGGGATGCTCCCACGCGCAGAGCCATCATTCAGGCCATTACCCGGCGTGTTCCAACCGGCGCCGGCCGCGGGCAACGCAGCGCACCCAAGTCCCGGTATGTCGGACCAAGCTTGGGCCGGCAGGCCGTGCTCGAAGGGGCTTCGCCACGCGTGCTTGAAGCGTTGGGAATTCCGACGCATTGGGCATCGCGCTGTGAAGATTCCCATCATGTAGGCCACGACGGATCGACTGCCGCACTGGACCGACGATTTGATTACCTGACTACCACGCACGGCAGCCGGTTGGCGGATAAGTTTTCGCAGCTCGGCTCCTACGGCGGAGGCAATCATTTTGGGGAATGCGAGATCGTGCAGGTGTGCGAAGGCCGGGAGGAAATTGCGAATTCCTTCGGCTTGCGCCATGGCTATGCCGCTTTCCTGTCGCACTGTGGTAGCCGCGGATTTGGTTTTCAATTGGCGCACCACCAGTTTCGCAACCTGCAGGCGCAGTTTGAAAAATGGGGTACACCGTTTCCCGCCGGGGATAAGGAACTTGTATACGCGCCGTTAGCCACGCCGCAGGCAGATGCGTATCTTGATGACATGGCACTTGGAGCTAATTTTGCCACCATCAACCATTTATTAATTAACGCTCTGGTGCTGGAGGCATTCCAGGAAGTCCTTCCCGGTACTACAGGTTCGCTGGTCTACTTTATCAGCCATAATATTGCCCGACTGGAGCCAACCGATGTTCGAAGTATTAACGGCAAACTTATTCAGTGCGGATCGGCTTCCGCCTGGGTGCATCGCAAGGGTGCCACACGGGCACTGCCGGCGGGACACCCGTCATTGGCCGGCACGCCGTTTGAACAT